>JAJFHO010000006.1 GCA_021775575.1 Hyphomicrobiales bacterium | reverse complement strand
TGCTGGCGCGGCGGCTGGCGTCAATCCGGCCCGCCCTGGAGCCGGAGGAGCTTCTTGAAGTCTCGATGATCCATTCGATGGCCGGGGCCTTGTCGGGCGGCCGGGTCGGGCGCCAGCGTCCGTTCCGCTCGCCGCACCATTCCGCCTCCATGGCGGCCCTTGTCGGCGGCGGCACCAAGCCGAAGCCCGGCGAAGTCGCGCTCGCCCATCACGGCGTGCTGTTTCTCGACGAGTTGCCGGAATTTTCCCCGCAAGCGCTCGATGCGCTGCGCCAGCCGCTGGAGGCCGGCGAGACGGTGATCGCGCGCGCCAATCACCGTATCGTCTACCCATCCAGGGTCCAGCTCATCGCCGCCATGAATCCATGCCGCTGCGGGCGCGCCGGCGAGCCGGGCTATGCCTGCGGCCAGGGCAAGAATTGCGCGGCGCGCTATCAGGCGCGCATATCGGGACCGCTGCTCGACCGGATCGATCTGCAGATCGAGGTGCCGACGGTAACGGCGGCCGATCTCATCATGCCGCGGTCCGGCGAGAACAGCGCGCAAGTGGCCCCGCGCGTCGCGGCGGCGCGAAAACGCCAGCGCAAGCGCTTCGCGGGCCAGAGCGCACAGGGCGTTCGCATCAATGCCGATTGCGACGGCACCCTGCTTGAGGAAATCGCGGCGCCGAACCGCGCCGGCATGGCGCTGCTGCGCGAGGCGGCCGAAACGCTGCGGCTTTCCGCCCGCGGCTATCACCGCACGCTGCGGGTCGCGCGCACATTGGCCGATCTCGACGGCGAAGAAATCGTTGCCCGCGTCCATATCGCCGAGGCGCTCAGCTACCGCCGCGAGACGCTGCTGCGGCGCGTTGCGGCGTAAACGGTCGCCGGCTCGCGGGCGCTGCTCGCGGTCCGCGCCTGTCCTTTCGCGGCGAGGGACGCTATTAAGGCCGCTCAATCGACAGCCCATGCACCCCTTGCGCGCATTGCACAGCCTTGAGCGGAACTGAGTGAAAGCGAGACGATCTATGATTATCGCGGCGGACCGGCCCGAGCCGGAGTCAAACGGTATCGCGGAGACTATTGAAGAGGAGGATGTTCCGCTCCGCGAGGATATTCGCGAGCTTGGCCGGCTGCTCGGCGACACGGTGCGCGCCCAGGAAGGTCAGGTCATCTTCGATCTCATTGAGAAGATACGCCAGACCTCGATCAGCTTTCATCGCGACGATGACGCCAAGGCCAGGCGGGAGCTCGAGGAGATCCTCCAGACACTCTCTCCCGAACAGGCGGTCCAGGTCATCCGCGCCTTCAGCTATTTCTCGCACCTGGCCAATATCGCCGAGGACCAGCATCACATCCGCCGCGCGCGCAGCCATGCAATCTCGGGCTCGCCGCTTCGGCAGCGAACAATCGGACAGGCGCTGACCCATGCGATCAACGCCGGTTTTTCCCCCGCCGAACTGACGGCGTTTTTCAACGGCGCCCATATTCGTCCTGTTCTGACCGCGCATCCGACGGAAGTCCGGCGCAAGAGCACAATGCGGCGGGAGATGGCGCTTGCCGAGCTGCTTGAGCGGCGCGGACGGGGCAATTGGACGCCCGAGGAGCTGCGGGACATCGACGACAAGCTAAAGCGGGCCGTCCTTGTTCTGTGGCAAACTAACCTGTTGCGTCAGACCCGATTGAGCGTGCTGGACGAAGTCGCCAACGGCCTGTCCTATTATGGCTATACGTTCTTCCGCGAGTTGCCCGGCCTCTACGCAATTCTCGAAGACAGGCTGGCCGGGCTGGACCGCAACGCCGCGAGCAAGCCGGTTGCATCCTTCCTGCGCATCGGCAGCTGGATCGGCGCGGACCGCGATGGCAACCCGTTCGTGACAGCCGATGTCTTGCGCGAAACGCTGCGGAGGCAGAGCGCAAGCGCGATAAATTTCTATCTGGAGGAATTGCACAAACTCGGCGGCGAGTTGTCGCTGTCGACGGTCATCGTCACTGTCTCCGAGCCTTTGCGCGACTTCGCCGCCAGATCGTCCGACAAGTCGCCGCACAGAGCGGTCGAACCCTATCGGCGGGCGATATCCTGGATTTATGCCCGGCTGACGGCGACGCAACAGGCCCTCAACGCCGTGCCCGCGCCGAAACGGCCCGTCAGCGAGGCGGAACCTTACGCGCTGGCCGAGGAGGTTTTGGCGGACCTCGAAATCATCCACGACTCGCTGGCGGAAAACGGATCGGAAGCGCTGACCCAGGGACGGCTGAGGAAATTGCGCCGCGCGATCGACTGTTTCGGCTTCCACCTGGCCAGCCTTGATCTGCGTCAGAACTCCGATGTGCATGAAGCAACGCTTGCCGAATTGTTCGCCGCCGTCGCGCCCGAGACCGGTTATCTGAGCAAGCCGGAGGATGAGCGAACTGCGCTGCTGGCCGAAGAGCTCGGCACATTTCGTCCGCTGCTGCGGCCGTTCTGGACCTATTCACAGACAACCGCGCAAGAGCTGGCGATCCTGAGTGCCGCGAAGACCGGCCATGACAGATATGGAGAACAATCGATTGCCACCGCTATCGTCTCCAATACGCAGCGCGTTTCGGACATTCTTGGACTGGCCGTTCTGTTGAAGGAGGCCGGACTGGTCACGGCGGCCGGCGGGAGCGCCGTCAACATGGTGCCCCTGTTCGAAACCATCGCGGATTTGCGCAATAGCATCGACATCATGGATCGCCTGCTCTGCACGCCTGAATATCGGCGGCTCGTCGATAGCCGGAGCGGCGTTCAGGAAGTGATGCTGGGTTACTCCGACAGCAATAAGGATGGCGGCTACATCACATCGGGCTGGGAACTTTACAAAGCCGAAGTCGGCCTGGTCGCGCTATGCCGGAAGCATGGTGTCCGCCTGCGCCTGTTCCACGGCCGGGGCGGTTCGGTGGGGCGTGGCGGGGGCCCGAGCTATGATGCCATTCTCGCTCAGCCGGCGGGAGCTGTGAACGGGCAGATTCGCCTGACGGAACAGGGCGAGACGATCTCGAGCAAATACACCAACGCGGAAGTCGGCCGCCGCAATCTCGAGATTCTCGCCGCCGCGTCGCTTGAGGCCTCCCTGCTGCACGCTTCGGAGGACAAGGTTCCGCAAGACTATCTCGACGCCATGGACCAGCTGTCGAACCACGCCTTTGCGGCCTATCGCGCGCTGGTTTACGAGACACCGCGCTTCGATGAGTATTTTCGCGCCTCGACCGTCATCGACGAAATTTCCACCCTGAACATCGGATCGCGGCCCGCGTCGCGCAAGCAGACCGGCCAAATCGGGGATTTGCGGGCGATCCCCTGGGTTTTCAGCTGGTCGCAATGCCGCGTGATGCTGCCTGGATGGTACGGGTTCGGCTCGGCTGTAAAATCGTGGCTGACCGACTCCGACGAGCACAGTATGGATCTCCTGCGCGATATGTATCGCGACTGGCCCTTCTTTCGTACGCTGTTGTCGAATATGGACATGGTGCTTGCCAAGAGCAGCATGGCAATCGCCTCGCGTTACGCCGAACTCGTCGCCGACGAGACCTTGAGACAGGAGGTCTTCGACCGGATCAGCGCGGAGCGCGCGTCGTCGATCGCTGCTCTGCTCGAAATCTCACAAAGCCAGGAGCTGCTGGCCGGCAACCCGCTGCTGGCGAGATCCATCCAGAATCGCTTCCCCTATATCGATCCCCTGAACCATCTTCAGGTCGAGCTGCTGAAAGCGCACCGCAAAAAATCGCAAAATCCGAAGGTTCTTCGCGGCCTGCTGATCACTATCAACGGGATTTCCGCCGGATTGCGCAACAGCGGCTGAGTCCTGCCCGGACATTGCCCGGGTCCCTCGGCCATCACCTGCGCGACAGCGCACGATGCATGGCGCCCGCCGCACCACCGCATTTCCCAAGTCCCCGCGGCTCTCCCGAAGCGGCGCCGGTAAGCCTTTTTCAAGGTACTTCTGCTTGTCTAACGGCACATGTGTCGCGCGCGGAGGGTTGAATCCGCCAATTCTGGTCAGTCGAGTATTCGTGCATTCCCGCATTTCCATAACCGCGCCGGGCGATCTCAAGCCAGCCAACTCCAACGACATGGCGGGCACAGGGTCCCTCCACGCTGCCAATAGCGGGCCTCACGCTCCCTCGCGAATCGGAATTGCGCGCGCCGCCGCCGGCATCCTGGTTGCGGCAGGACTTGGCGCCCTCGCCCTCGC
>JAJFHO010000050.1 GCA_021775575.1 Hyphomicrobiales bacterium | reverse complement strand
CCCGCATAGAAACCGACCCCTGCGCCTAAGCGCATTCGGTGGGAACCATATGTCTGATTCATACGATTAGCTAGTCTGTACTGGTATGACCGTATCCCGGGTGCATGTCCGCTTATGGCACTAAGCGGACGTTCCCGCCTGTACAGATTTATGTCCGCTATCGGCGGTAAAGCGGACATCGGAATTGCATCTATTTTGCTCTAGAGATTTGCGTAGTCGAGGTGCAAACAACGCTGGTAGCGAGCCCGGGATTTGAACCTGCGGCTAACCGGTTAGACGGTTCCTTGATCCGCGATTCTATTTCCCTGTTCCCCGTCAGAACATTTCCTGTTCAGGTGTTTAGGGAAAATCATAATAACGACACGACAATTCAGTAGGTTGCGCGATGGCAAACTGCTCTGGTGAGCTTTATTTGCAAAAATTCCCTGTATTTTCCCATGTCATCAGCGAATTTGTGGCCGAGACAGGTTCGCAGCAGACTGCCTGCACCGCCATCCGCGTCATGTTGGCTGTAGCGGGACGACATTTGTCAACTTAACGACATTCAGGCGCAAAGGCGTTGCAGTGAGAGCATTTGAGCGGCAGCCGCTGCGCGCCATTCTTGCATGGCGGCAGTTCGAAATTCGCGAAGCGTTCGGCGGGAGATCAGATGACGTTGGCCGCAGATTGAATGATCGCCGGTGCAAACCGGCATCGGGCATAGGAGATTTTCCGCATCCGACGGCATTACCGCGCCGCCGGTAACCGGAATTCGCAAAAGACGCTAAAATCGCTTCCCGATTTGTCCGTTGACGGCATAGGTCTGGAACTGGCCTTGCCCCACGCCGCCGAAATCGCCCCTGATCGTCAGATACATGTCCCGCCGCAACGTGACATCGACGCCGGCGGAGGCGCGCAGGTTCCACTCCCGCGTAACGGCGGGGGCTGAGGAAGTCACCGCCGATGGACTTGTCGAATTGTCGAATTCCCACTCGCCTTCGAGCGTGACGAAGGGCTCGATGGAGCGCACATCGTCCAGCGCGATGGTGTAGCCGAAGCCGGCGGCTAGATTCGCGGTGCCCGTGCGCGTCGTCAGCGCGGCAAAGGCAGTTCCCGATGTGTCGGCATAGGCGTCGTCTTGGGTGCCGGTGAAGGAAATGCCCGCACCCGGCGAAAAGCGCAGATTGCCGAAATACCAATAGCCCGTCAGGTTGGCGCTCGCGATCCAGCCGTCGGATTCGTAGCGCGCAATGTCGGTCGCGTCCTTGCCGAAATTATCCGTCCAGTTGACCACAACCGAGGCATCGAAAACGAGGTTGTCCGTAAGGACGACGCCGACATAAGGGCCGATACCGTGCGTCTTGGTTCTGGAATCTCCCGGTTGGAACAGGTTGCGCACATCGGAATTGTTGTAGTTGTACAAAAGGCCGGCGATGACCCGGTCGGTGAGCTGGTAATCTGTCGCGACGATGACCGAGTTTTGCGGCCCTTCATAACCGGAAACGGGGTGGCTGTCCTTGATGTGGGTGTAGGTGCCGTCAATCCATGTATTCCACAAGGCTTCACCGGTGGCGCTTTCCTCTTCGCTGCCTGTAAATAACATTGCCGAAGGCGCGGTGGCGGCCCCCGGATTGGTCTCGCCCGCCGCCGGTCCCAGCCGCCGCCCGGCCTCCCGGGTTACCGCGGTGCGAATCCGGTAGGCGCGCTCGACAGCCAGCCGCGGATTGACGATGATTTGCACATCGCTGAATGTGGAAGGATTGGCCTTCTGCGCCCTGGCACCAGAAGCAAAGGCCGTCAAGAGCAGCACCAAGAGGGCAGTGGCGGCTGCGGTCCGCCCCCAGCCGCAGCTCTTCACGCTACTTTCAATTGTCATGCACATCGACTCTATGATTGGCGCCTATACTGGCTATCGATCATAGGGGCATCGGCCGAAACGGCCAATCAGCGTGCGTCGCTTTTTCGTGAGAGCGTTGCAAAAATGCAAAGCCCCGCCGGGAGGGCGGGGCTTTCTCGCTTGAGTGTTCGGCTCTGCGTTCAGCACTCGGAGTGCATGCAAGTGGGGATGGGTGTTGGTCCGCTCCCGTCATTGCGCGAGTCCGGATCATAGGTCGAAACAAGATCATGCTGCGAGACGACGGGTGCTCCGCCGTTATGGCCCGGCGGCTGCGTGCCGTCCGGGGCGGGCGGCAGTGTCTTGTTCACCTTCTCCATCAGCCCCGCGACGGTCGCTGTCGTCAGGGGAGTGTTGCGGCCGCAGCGCGCATCGCCGGTGCACCAGGGCGGCACCCAGGTTCCGCCGGCGGAATCGGGGTTGCGAAGTTCGTTCGTACCTAGAGCCAAGTCTCGCTGGGCTTGCGTCATGGTGCTGTTGTAAGGCGACAAGGTTTGACTGCTGGTTTGCCTAGCTGTCGGATCCGCACCTGCCGTGGTAAATCTTCCGATGGCACCATTAGGTGCGTGCGAGAACCAAAGAGTTCCCGCCGACCTCCCGCTGTGTCCTTCGCCCCGTTCGACTAATTTCCCGTTATCGTATCTCACATATGTGCGGCTAAAGCCGGTGTGCTGCCAGCCATTGGGACCGTCATACCGTGTCGGTTCAGACTTGGTAACAGCGACAGTATCGACGTCTGGGTCGTCTGGATCTGTTACTACGACCTTCGTGACAGGTCCGTCCCTGGTAACAGTGCGTGTTGGATCCGAAGCCACTCCGCCTATCGCAGCAGCAATACTGCCTGGCGTGACCTTGATGGGCGCGGTGCCGGGCGGGTCTTTCTTGTGCGAATTGGGGCCAACGGTGTTGAACAGGCCGGAACCGACGCCCGCACCGCTTAATTCATCGCCGAACATGCCGTCGGGTCCGAATAATCCACCCTTGCCGAAACCGTTTCCGGGGGGAGCAAACTCGCCTTTATCCTCTTCGTCGTCTCTGTTCAGAGCATCGCCGAAGGGATCGAGCGGGCTGAAGGAGCGGCCAATGCTTGCGAGCTCCAGCAGCTCCTTCGACGCCTTCATCGCGTCCATCAAATCCTTGATCTGCGCCAGTTCACTGGCCTGATCTTCGGTTACGGGCAAATTACCAATGTCGCCGGTCGGTTGCGGTATTTCTGGCGGAAGCGAAACAACTCTCGGCGTAACTTTCGTGACTGTTCTGGCGCCGGTGGCGACAGCAGTCGAGCTTTCCTCGTCTTTTTTCTTTTTCTTTGTTGCGAGCCGCTTGGTATCGATCCTGACACGAATTCTCGGCTTAACGACACGGATGCGTGCTTTTGGCGGCGCGACCTTGATCTTGGGTTTGAAGTTGGCCTGCGCCTGTGCGGGG
>JAJFHO010000049.1 GCA_021775575.1 Hyphomicrobiales bacterium | reverse complement strand
ATCGCCCGCCATGATGGTGCCGCTCCCGGCGTCCGCGTGCCGGATGGCGCCGTCGACATCGCCGGGGGTAAGCGCCTCTCCCGCTTCAAGGCGCGCATAAAGACCCTCCAATACCTGCCTGGCGACGGCGCAGGCCGGCTCCGCTCCGCGCAGCGTGACCACATTGCCATGCGCCACGGCCTGTATGGAAAGCCGGTCTTCCAGCATTGCGAGCGTGGCGTCATATTCGCCAAACAGATCCGCAACCAGCCGGTTGTCGTCAAAGGAGACAACCAGGCCCGGGGACGCGGGAATAGTGGATTGTGTGGTCACGGTTGCCGTGGGTGCTCGTTCGCTTTTTACGTCAGCCAACTGTGATCTTCACCGCCTGTTGCGCCGCTTTCTAAAGCGCCGCGGCGGCTTCCAAGGGTAAGTGTGTGTCCGATATTATGTCAGCCTCAAGACTATTGGGCCCCCCGGCGACAATTTCAACCTCAATAATATTCCCGATCAGTGTTCCTGGTCCTGAAGCATGGACCGCCTGAAGATATGGCGAACGCCCGACAAGCTGCCCGTCGCGGCGGCCATGTTTTTCAAAAAGCACCGCAAGGCGCGTGCCGGTGCACGCCTTGTTGAACGACATCTGCTGCGCATTCAGCAACTCCTGCAGGCGCGCAAGACGCTCGGTCATTACCGCCGCGGGCAGCTGGGAATCGAGCGAGGCCGCGGGCGTCCCGGGCCGCGCGGAATATTTGAACGAGTAGGCTTGCGCGAAAGTCACCTCACGCACAAGCTCGAGCGTCGCCTCGAATTCATCATCGGTTTCGCCGGGAAATCCGACAATAATATCGGTCGACAGGGCGATGTCGGGGCGCGCCTCGCGTATCCGTTCGACGAGCCGCAGATAGTCGTCCGCGCTATGCTTGCGGTTCATTGCCGCCAATATGCGGTCCGACCCTGCCTGAAACGGCAAATGCAAATAGGGCATCAGCTTCGGCTCGCTCGCGTGAACCGCGATCAGATCGTCGCTCATGTCGCGCGGGTGGCTTGTCGTGTAGCGCAGCCGCTCCAGGGTGTCGATCGCGCAAAGCCGCGTCAGCAGCTGCGCCAGCGACCAGCTCTCCGCATCGGGGCCCTCGCCGTGATAGGCGTTCACATTCTGTCCCAGCAGAGTGATTTCGCGCACGCCGGCGTCGGCGAGACGGCTTGCCTCCGCAACGATCTCGGCCACGGGCCGCGAATATTCAACGCCCCTTGTATAGGGCACGACGCAGAAGGTGCAGAATTTGTCGCAACCCTCCTGGACCGTGAGAAAGGCACTGGGCGCGCGCCGCGGGACAGTTCGCTCCGGCAGCCCCGCGAATTTGCTGTCCTCGGGGAAATCGGTGTCGATCAGCCGGCGCCCGTCCCGGCCGGCCCGAAGCACGAGGTCGGGCAAGCGATGATAGCTCTGCGGGCCGACCACGAGATCGACGACCGGCGCACGGGCTATGATCTCCCGGCCCTCGGCCTGGGCAACGCAGCCCGCGACGCAGATAATCGTCTTTCCGCCCTCACTGCGGCGCAGATCCTTTATCCGTCGCAACCGGCCGAGTTCGGAATAAATCTTTTCCGAGGCCTTTTCGCGGATATGACAGGTGTTGAGAATGATCAGGTCGGCCGCGCCGGCATCGCCGGTGAGCACGTAGCCGGCCGGCGCCATGGCTTCCGCCATACGCTCGGTATCGTAGACGTTCATCTGGCACCCGTAGGTCTTGATGAACAGTTTTTTCGACGACACTGTCATTTCTGTCCTGCTGGCTGCCCGTCTCACTGCCGCGGCAGAGCGGATAGGCGCCGCTTTTAAATCGAATGCCCGCTCCGGTCCACTATTATGGCAGGCTATGGCTAAAATCGCGGATTGAGCAGCTCCGCCATATCCGCGCGCACCCTGTCCTCGGCGAAGCGGGCGAGTTCCTTACGGTCGCTGAAATCCCGCAGCGCGACCGGTTCGCCAAGCCGTACATGCACATCGAGCGGCCCCCGTTTCAACAGCTGCCAGACATGGCTTGCGAGCGCCATATCGCCATACCAGGCGATATAGGGGCGGCCGCGCCGGCCAAGCGGCAATCCGTGCAGCCGGGCATAAGCGATGGCGATGGTCTGGACGAAAATACCGGCTTCGAGTGTCCGCGCCGCCGCGCCGGACGGTTTGGCGGCGGCGAAAAGCGACGTGCGAAACGGCAGAACGGCATTTCCATCGCTGCTCGTCCCTTCCGCAAACAGCACCATGCTGTCGCCGTCCTGCAGCCTGTCGATAATCTCATCAGCCGTGCCGGTGACCGCGCCGCGCTTCGCGCGATCGACGAAAACCGTGCGCTGCAGGCGGGCAAGCCAGGAAATGAAGGGCCAGCCGCCGACCTCCCGTTTGGCGACGAAGGACACCGGCGCGACCGTGCTCAGCACCGGAATATCGAGCCAGGATACATGGTTGGAGACAAACAGGGCCGGGTCGCCGCCGGGTATCGGGCCTTCGATGTGAATACGCACGCCGAGCAGGCGGCAAAGCTGGCGGTGATACCAGTGTGGGAATTGCCGCGCCCGGTTCCTGTCCACGGCGCGCAGCACAAGCTGCAGCGGCATCAACGGCAGCGTCATGCCGAAAAACAGGATCAGGATAATGCCGGCACGAAGGCTTTGCATGATGTCCAGCGCGGCTTTGTCCGGAACGCTTCAAAAAGCCCAGCGCTTTTCATCCCTGCTCGGGACCGAAACCCGGCACCGTAATCCTCCCTGTCAAGCGGCCCTAGGCGTTCGTCGCGGCCTGCTGCTGAAGCTGCGCCGCATTTTGCCGGTACAGGCCGGCAAAATCCACCGGATCCAGAAGCAGGGGCGGAAAAGCGCCCTCTTGCGTCAGATCGGCGACGATCCGGCGCGCGAAGGGAAACAGCAGCGTCGGGCAATCGACAAATAAAACCGGCTGCAGATATTCCTCCGGGATTCCGGCCAGCCGGAACAGCCCGGCATAGACCAGCTCGATATTGTAGATGACACCGTCGTCGCTTGTCGCTTTCGCTTCGAAGTTCAGATCGACCTCGTAAACATTGTCGCCCTGCGGCGCGGCCTGAACGTTGACATTGACATTCAGCTGCGGATTCTCGCCCGGGCCCTGCAGCGACTTCGGAGAATTCGGGCTCTCGAAGGAAAGATCCTTGATGAATTGAACCAGGATGGACAGTTCGCCGCC
Organism: Hyphomicrobiales bacterium; assembly: GCA_021775575.1. GTDB lineage: Bacteria > Pseudomonadota > Alphaproteobacteria > Rhizobiales > Methyloligellaceae > JAJFHO01. The sequence continues at coordinate 10,923 of JAJFHO010000049.1, read as the reverse complement.
CTGCTGCGCGCCGGCCTCGCCGCCGCTGGCGTTCCCGCCATCGGCTGGCGTCGTTTTCGCCGCCGGCTTCCTGGGTGTTGCTGACTTTTTCTTCGCTGCCATGAGATCTCTCTCCATCGAGGGGCCGGCCCGGCGATCGCCTGCGGCATGTTGGCGCTGTCGCTAGCATGGCAATTGATGCTTCGCAACCAGCGTTGGCTATTAAGGGTTATTTCCGCCACGGCGAGCGGCCATGTGTGGTGCCGGGACGATCCGCGCCGGGTTCGCTCTCGGTTGGTCCTGTATCCTGGCGAACCTCTTCATAGTCGGTCTCGATGACCGTTTCGCCGCCGTCCCGGCCCGGTTGCCCAGGCGGCGGCGCGCCGCCCGATGTCCAGACCCGCATATTGCCCGACTCCCTGAATTTGGCGAAGGCCCAACGCGCGAATCCGTGCCGAAGCGCGGGCACCAGAAGCAGGAATCCCGCGGTATCCGTGATAAGTCCGGGCGTGAGCAGAAAAGCGCCGGCGACAAGCAGGCACACGCCGTCGATGACCGATTCGACGGGCAAATCTCCGGCATCGACCGAATCGCGGGCTTTCGCCATGGCCGCAAGCCCCTGGCGTTTGAGCAGCGCCACGCCGATTACCGCGGTCAGGATGACCAGCGCCACCGTGGCGCCGATACCGATGACTTCGCCGACTTTGATAAAGACCGCGATTTCGGCCAGCGGCACGGCAATGAATATAAAAAGGACGAGAAACTTCATGGACGAGGGCGCGTTATCAGGGCATATCCGTATCGAACGGGGCGCAACCGGAACGATTGTGAGTTGGCTTGATCGAAACGATGCCGTAAGTTGGTCATGATGGATCGACAGATTTCCGGCTCAGGGCGTACCCCGAACCACTGGTGCTGGTAAGCTCGACACCTTATATCATCAGCACGATAAATCGAAGCCGTCGGTTCTTGAACGACTGGTTGCAACAGTAAAGAGACCATGAACGAATCCTTCGACATATACACCTTGTTGTTCCTCGTGCTCGCCGTGGTGATATTCCTGCGGCTGCGCAACGTGCTTGGGCGCCGGACCGGAAGCGAGCGACCGCCTTACGATCCATACTCCGCATCCGACGCCAAGACCAATGGCGCGCGCGGAAACCAGGACACGGTTGTGCAATTGCCGCGCGGACCCGGAACCCCGGCCAGCGAAGCCGAGCGCAAGGCCGATATCGACGACCGGCTGAAGGGCTTCGGAAACAAGGCCAGCGCATTGGGCAAGGGCTTGCGCATGATTATCGCCGCCGACCCGGGCTTTGACCCGAAAGAATTTATAGCCGGCGCGCAGACCGCCTACGAAATGATCGTCATGGCCTTCGCGGAAGGCAACAAACGCAGTCTGCGGCAACTTCTCAACGAGGACGTCTATGACGGATTTGTCGAGGCGATCGCCGGCCGGGAAGAACGCAACGAGCAGGTCGAGACCCGTTTCGTCGGCATCGACAAGGCGGATATCATCGAAGCGGGCGTGAAAAGCAAATCGGCCCAGGTGACCGTCAAATTCGTTTCACAGCTGATTACCGCCACCCGCAACAAGGCTGGCGAGGTCATCGAGGGTGATCCGAAGAAAGTGCGCGAGGTCACCGATATCTGGACCTTCGCCCGCGAGGCGGCATCACGCGATCCCAACTGGAAGCTTGTAGCGACCGAAGCGGCGAGCTGATCCGCGCCGCCGCGTGACGCGGCCGTGTTTACCACCGCATAAGCCGGGCGTTGTATGTTGAGCGCGAGGATTTCACCTAGCGCGACGAATGCCCGATGCCCAAAAAGCCACGTTCGACGAGACCCGAGGGAACGCTCGATCAGCACGATGCCGAGCTGTGGGAGCAGGTCACGCGCTCGGCTGAGCCTTTGAAAGCGGACCGCAATCGCGCACCGCGCCGGGCAACCGCCATCGCCGATGAACCATCCATCGAAGCGAAAAGCCTGCCAAAGCAGAAAAAGGCCGCTCCGGCTGGCCAAAGCGAACCGCGCGCCCGGCAGCCGGCGCCGCCGCCGCTCGGTGGCTTCGACCGGCGCGAGGCCAAGGGCCTGGGCGCGGGGCGTATCGAAATCGATGCGCGCATCGATCTGCACGGGATGCGGCAGCGCGAGGCTCATGTCGCGTTGAGAGTTTTCATCCAGCGCTCCCATGAGCGGGGCCATCGCCATGTGCTGGTGATTACCGGCAAAGGCGCGCCGCGCGGGTCTCCCGGGGACGACGACTTTTATGCTGAACGCCGCGATACGCCGGGCGTTCTGCGCCGCGCAGTGCCGCTGTGGCTGGACGAGCCGGAACTTCGGGGATGGGTGGTGAGCTTCACTCAGGCCAGCCCCCGCCACGGCGGGGAGGGCGCGCTTTACGTGCGGCTGCGCCGGCCGGGGCGCGCAAGCGCGGACATCACAAAATAAATTTCGACAAATCCGCATTCTTGGCGAGATCGCCGATATGATCGCGGACATATTTCTCGTCGATGGTGATGGCCTCGCCGTCCTTGTCGGTGGCGTCAAATGAAATATCGTCGAGGATGCGCTCCATCACGGTCATCAGCCGCCGCGCGCCGATATTCTCCACATTGGAATTTACCTCCACGGCGATATCGGCAATCGCATCCACCGAGTCGTCGGTGAATTCAAGCTCGACGCCCTCGGTGCCGAGCAGCGCCACATATTGCTTGATCAGGCTCGCCCTAGGCTCGGTGAGGATGCGCATGAAATCGTCCTTGGTCAACGCCCGAAGCTCAACCCGGATCGGCAGCCGGCCCTGAAGTTCGGGCAGCAGGTCCGATGGGCTGGAGACGTGGAACGCGCCCGAAGCGATGAACAATACGTGGTCCGTCTTTACCGGACCATATTTGGTGCCGACCGTCGTCCCCTCGATCAGGGGAAGCAGATCGCGCTGCACGCCTTCGCGCGAGACGTCGCCGCCGACGCGCTCGGTGCGCGCGCAAATCTTGTCGATCTCGTCGAGGAAGACGATGCCGTTATTTTCAACGACCGAGATCGCTTCCTGGACGATCATATCGTCGTCGATCAGCTTGTCGGACTCCTCGGCCAACAGAATTTCATAACTGTCCTTCACCGAGACCCGGCGCGGCTTGGTGCGCTGGCCGAAGGCCTTGCCGAGAACATCGTTCAGATTGATCATGCCGACCTGGCTGCCCGGCATGCCGGGAATGTCGAAGGAGGGCATGCCGCCGCCCATGTCGGCAACCTGAATTTCAATTTCCTTTTCATCCAGATCGCCCTCGCGCAGCTTCTTGCGGAAACTGTCGCGGGTCGCACTTTGCGCATTGTCGCCAACCAGCGCGTCGATCACCCGCTCCTCGGCCAGCAGATGGGCCTTGGCGGAGACTTCCTTGCGCTTGGTTTCGCGCACCATGCCGATGGCGGCCTCCAGCAAATCGCGGATGATCTGCTCCACATCGCGACCGACATAGCCGACTTCAGTGAATTTCGTCGCTTCGACCTTGATGAAGGGCGCATTGTCGAGCTTGGCCAGCCGGCGGGAAATCTCGGTCTTGCCGACGCCGGTCGGGCCGATCATCAGGATATTCTTCGGCAGCACCTCTTCGCGCATCTCCCCTTCAAGCTGCTGGCGCCGCCAGCGGTTGCGCAACGCAATGGCGACGGCGCGCTTGGCGTCTTTCTGGCCGATAATGTAGCGGTCGAGCTCGGATACGATTTCGCGGGGGGAGAATTCACTCATGATTTTCCTCTTACGGGAGGGAGCTTTCTACTGACGTCGCCGGACAATGGCAATATTCGGAAAAGCAGCGCACGGGTTGCCTGCCAGCCCGATCCGAGCGCGACAACGCCGATACCGAGAATTATCAAGGTAATCGCGGCAACGGTGCCCGCCTCGTCGGATGCCTCTCCGATCACCGTAGCGATTGCCGCACCGAAATAGCCGAGCCCAACGACGAGCATGGCGCGCCGGTCGACGAGAAGCGCGACCAGCGCAAGCGCCAGGAAGACGGCGATGACCGCGCCGGCACCGGCAAGTTCATGCCCGGTGTCTTGTCCGGTCGAGACGAAGGCCAGAATGGAATGCACCAGCAGCGGCGCCGCGAGCAGGTGCAGCCAGAAGGCATTGTCGGCCCGCAAAGTCTTGCGCCCCGGGTCGGAAATATCGAATGCCATCGCGGCGGCAAAGACACACAGTCCCGCAATCAGGAAAATCGGGATGCTGTAATTCTCGACTATGTCCGGATCGATAAGCAGCAAAACGGACAGGGCCAGAGCCACGCCGCCGGCAGCCAAAACTCCCAAGGCGAAGGGAAGCCGGTAGCGCAAATAAAAGATGAGCGCGGCGGCAATGCCCGTCAGGCTCATCGCCATCAAGCTCACTCCGTCACCCGTCCTGAACAGACCGGAGAACTTCTGGTCTAACGCGCTGCCAACCGCCCCGGCGGCGCATAGCATGAATGCCAGGCACAGCACGATGGAGGGAAGTACGAGCCGGCGTTTGCCCGCCAGAAACTCCGCCAAGCCCAACGCCACCACGGTTGATACGGCCAGAACCAGGGTCAAATTGTCGGTAACCGATCCCGCGGTCGTCAGCCCGACAAACAGCAGGCCAACCCCGACGGCGATAAAGATATCGTGGAATCCGCGAGCGAAGCGCACGTCCTCGGTCTCGGCTGTCTCGTCTTCCTCAACGCGCCAGGGGTCGCCGTTGGAACGGTTGGCGAGAAAAGCCGCTAGCTGCTTGGCCTGTCCGGCATCGATTATGCCCTCCGCGACCACAGCTTCGAGTTCGACATCAGTCAGCATCGAGGCTCTCGACCACCACCTGATCGTTGGTGTAAACGCAAATCTCCGCGGCGACGGCCATCGCCTTGCGGGCAATATCCTCCGCGCTCAATTTGGTGTCGGCCAAAGCCCGCGCCGCGGCCAGCGCGTAATTGCCGCCCGAACCGATGCCCATCAGCCCGTTTTCCGGCTCCAGCACGTCGCCGGTTCCGGTGAGGACGAGCGACTCTGTCTTGTCGGCGACGATCATCATCGCCTCCAGCCGCCTGAGATAGCGGTCGGTGCGCCAGTCCTTGGCAAGCTCCACGCAGGCGCGCTTGAGCTGGTCGGGATAACGTTCGAGCTTGTTTTCCAGCCGTTCGAACAGGGTGAAGGCGTCCGCGGTCGCGCCGGCGAAACCCGAAATGACATTGCCATTCCCAAGCGTACGCACCTTGCGCGCGTTGCCTTTGATAATGGTCTGCCCGAGGCTCACCTGACCATCGCCGGCAATGACCACCTTGCCGCCCTTGCGGACAGTCAGGATTGTCGTGCCGTGCCAGATCCCGGATTGGTTTTGCGAATCATTCATGGACATACATTCTATCCCAGCGCATATCGGCATCGCAGCAACACAAGTCAAGTGAGGTAAATGCCAGGCCGGCCCGGCCGGAGTTAATAGTGAATCATCCCAACCAAGCGGAAACCCTGTTGCCGCGTGCCGGTGGCGCTGTGCCGCGCGAGGTGCTAAACCGCGCCCGTGCCGGAGATGGACCGGCGCGAAGGCTTGAGAGGCGGCCCATGCGCAAAGCACAGATCGATCGTAAAACCAACGAGACGGAGATTTCCGTCTCGGTCAATCTCGATGGCACGGGCAAGTGCGATATCGCCACCGGCGTCGGCTTTCTTGACCATATGCTCGAGCAGGTGGCGCGGCACTCATTGATCGACATCACCCTGAAAGCGCAGGGCGATCTCCATGTCGACCAGCATCACACCACCGAGGATTCCGGGATTGCGCTCGGCCAGGCAATCGCCGGGGCGCTCGGCGACAAGACGGGTATTGTGCGCTTTGCCTCCGTCTTTCTGCCGATGGACGAGGCTCTGACCCGCGTCGCGCTCGATATATCGGGGCGTCCCTTTCTGGTCTGGAATGTGGACTTCACGCGCTCGAAGATTGGCGAAATGGACACCGAGCTGTTCCAGGAATGGTTTCACGCCTTCGCCCAGAATGCAGGCCTGACGCTGCATATGGAAAATCTCTATGGCGAGAATAATCACCATATCGTCGAGTCTTGCTATAAGGGCCTGGCGCGAGCGCTCGGCGCGGCGGTTGCCATCGATCCCCGCGCAGCCGACCGCGTGCCGTCGACCAAGGGTACGCTCAATATATAGGGCGCGATAGTGAGGCGCGAGAGGCCGGGCAGGGTTGCGAACCGTGATCGCTTACACCATTCATGAACCCTCAGATATCGCCGGCACGCCCGAAGCGCGCGCCGACGCGGTCCAATTCGTCAAGGAAGGGATCGCCTGGTGGGCGCTGTTTTTCCCCTTTCTGTGGCTGATCTATCACCGCATGTGGATTGTATTGGCCGGATATTTCGCGCTCGTGTTAGCGCTGCAACTCGGCTTCGGCCTGGCCGGCCTGGAGGCCGCCGCCGGCTGGGCGGTGATTGCGCTGTCCGTCGTCTTCGCTCTTGAGGCCAACGATCTGCGCCGCTGGGGGCTGTCCCGGCACGGCTACCGGCTGGTCGGCGCCGTCAGCGGGCGCGATCTGACGGAATGCGAGCTGAAATATTTCACCGGCTGGGAAACGGCCACGCCCCGCCCGACGCCGCGAGCCTCCGCCGGCAAGGCCGAAAAGCGCACGCCCGCGTCCCCGCCAAACGATGACGTGATCGGGCTGTTTCCCGATTCGGGTAAATAGGTCCGGTCCGCGATGCATGTTGCGATCATCGATTACGGCTCGGGAAACCTGCACTCCGCCGCCAAGGCGTTTGAACGCGCCAGCCAGGAGTCGGGCGCCGGAGTGGACGTTCGCGTCACGGCGGACCCGGAGCTTGTGCGCAGCGCCGAGCGCGTCGTGTTGCCCGGCGTCGGCGCATTCGCCGACTGCCGCGAAGGCCTGCTTGCGGTTGACGGAATGATGGACGCGCTCAGCGAAACGGTGCGGGACAAGAGCCGGCCGTTTTTGGGTATCTGCGTCGGCATGCAGCTCATGGCCGAGCGTGGCCTGGAGCATGGGATCACGGAAGGTTTCGGCTGGATCGGCGGCGAGGTGCGCGCCATCGAACCGTCCGACCCCTGTCTCAAGATTCCGCATATGGGCTGGAACACGCTGGATGTGATCAACCCGCACCCGCTGCTCGACGGCATTGCGACCGGGGCGCAGGGCCTGCACGCCTATTTCGTGCATTCCTATCACCTGGCGGCAACGCACCGGAACGACATCGTCGCGGAAACCGATTATGGCCGCCCGCTAACGGCGATGGTGGCGCGGGACAATCTGGCCGGTACCCAGTTCCACCCCGAAAAGAGCCAGCGGCTCGGCCTGGCGCTGATCGCCAATTTTCTGAAATGGACGCCATGACATGATCCTCTTTCCCGCAATCGACCTGAAAGATGGCCAGTGCGTGCGTCTCAAGCAGGGTGAGATGGACCGCGCCACCGTCTTTAACGACGACCCGTCGGCGCAGGCGAGGAGCTTCGAGGCCCAGGGTTTCGAGTATCTGCATATTGTCGATCTGAACGGCGCCTTCGAGGGCAAGCCGGTCAATGCGTCCGCGGTCGAGGCCATTCTGGCGGCAATCGAAATTCCCGCGCAGCTCGGCGGCGGTATCCGCGATATGGCTACTATCGAAGCCTGGCTGGAAAAAGGGATCTCACGCGTGATCCTCGGTACGGTGGCGGTGAGCGAACCCGCGCTTGTGATAGAGGCCTGCAAGGCTTTCCCCGGACAGATCGCGGTCGGCATCGACGCGCGCGACGGCAAAGTTGCAGTGGAAGGGTGGGCGGAAACGAGTGAGATGACGGCGATCGATCTGGCATCGGTTTTTGAATTCGCCGGCGTCGCCGCGATTATTTATACGGATATCGACCGCGACGGTGTCCTCACGGGCCTCAATCTCGATGCAACGGCGGAGCTGGCCAATGCGGTCTCCATACCGGTGATCGCATCGGGCGGACTTGCCTCTATGGAAGACATAAGGCAACTGGTTCGCCCCGATTACGCCATGCTGGCGGGGGCGATTTCAGGCCGTGCGCTCTATGACGGCCGGCTGGACGCTGTCGAGGCGCTGGCCCTCCTAAGGGGAGCGCAGGCCTGACCCGTGCTGAAAACCCGCGTCATACCCTGTCTCGACGTGAAAGACGGCCGTGTGGTCAAGGGCGTCAATTTCGTCGATTTGCGCGACGCCGGCGATCCGGTCGAGGCCGCCACCGCCTATGACGCAGCCGGAGCGGACGAGCTCTGTTTCCTCGACATCACCGCCTCTCACGAAGACCGTGACGTCATCTTCGACGTTGTCGAGCAAACGGCCGAGCGCTGTTTCATGCCGCTCACCGTCGGCGGCGGCGTGCGCAGCGTGGAAGATGTGCGCAAGCTTCTCGAAGCCGGCGCCGACAAGGTCTCGATCATGACCGCGGCGGTAAAGCGCCGCGACCTCGTCCGCGAGGCTGCCGAGAAATTCGGCTCGCAATGTATCGTTATCGCCATCGACGCCAAGCGCGTGTCGGGAGAAGGCGAACCGGATCGCTGGGAGGTCTTCACCCATGGCGGGCGCGAGCCGACCGGCGTCGACGCGCTGGAATACGCCAAAGAGGTGGTGGCACTGGGAGCCGGCGAAATCCTGCTCACCTCCATGGACCGGGACGGCACCAAGGAGGGCTTCGACCTCGTGCTGACCCGCACCATCGCCGATGCAGTCCGCGTACCGGTAATCGCCAGCGGCGGCGTCGGTACCCTCGATCATCTTATCGACGGGGTGACGCAAGGCCACGCCAGCGCCGTCCTGGCGGCTTCGATATTCCATTTTGGAGAGCACTCGATAGGCGAAGCCAAGCGGTATATGGCGAAGGCGGGCGTGGCTGTGCGCCTCGACGCCTGATCGCCCTAATTCCTAAGGCGCTATTCCCATAACCGCCTGCCAGGGTGTATGACCCGCCCATGACAAGCGATACACTTAAAAGGCTGTCGGAGACGATCCGCGCCCGCCGCACGGCGAGCGGCGAGGCGTCCTATACACGCCAGCTTCTCGACGGCGGACCACAGAAATGCGCCAAGAAGCTCGCCGAGGAAGCGGCGGAAACCGTGATCGCCGGTGTGTCGCAGGATGGCGACGCGCTGACCTCCGAGGCCGCCGATCTGCTCTATCACCTGCTCGTGCTGCTCGAGGCGCGCGAGGTGCCGCTCGACGACGTTCTGGGCGAGCTGGAAAGCCGCATGGGCGTCTCGGGTATCGAGGAGAAAGCGGCGCGGACGAAAGACAAATAGGATGGCGCGCAACGGCCCCCTCAAAGCGAAGCCAGGTCTGCGGGTAACGCCCTACACCACATTCACCAAGGCCGAGTGGGCGGCGCTGCGCGCCGACACGCCGATGACGTTGACGAAAGAAGATGTCGAGCAGCTCTCGGGCGTTACCGAACGGATGTCGGTCGACCAGGTGCGCGATGTCTATTTGCCGTTGTCGCGGTTGCTGAACCTCTATGTCGCCGCCTCGCAGAAGCTGCATGAGGCGACCAGCACCTTTCTCGGCAACAGGGACGGCAAGATGCCCTTCATCATGGGGCTCGCCGGCTCGGTGGCCGTGGGCAAGAGCACCACGGGCCGCGTGCTGGAGGCCCTGCTGGCGCGCTGGCCGAACCATCCGCGCGTCGGTCTCATCGGTACCGACGGCTTTCTGCTGTCCAACAAAATGCTGGAAGAGCGCGGCCTGATGGAGCGCAAGGGGTTCCCCGAAAGCTACAATCAAAGCGGTTTGCTGGATTTTCTCGCCAAGGTGAAGGCGGGCGGGCGCAATGTCGTCGCGCCGGTCTATTCGCATTTCCACTATGACGTCATTCCCGGCGAGACCAACGTCATCGACCGCCCGGACATTCTCATCGTCGACGGCCTCAACGTGCTGCAACCGGCGACCCTGCCGAAGGACGGCGAGGCAATCCCCTTCGTCTCGGACTATTTCGACTTCTCAATCTATATCGACGCCGATGCCGAGCTCGCCGGACACTGGTATGTGGAACGCTTCATGCGGCTCCGGCAGACCGCATTCCGCGACCCGGCCGCCTATTTCTACCGCTACTCCCAGCTCTCCGACGAGGACGCACGCGAAACGGCTGAAGGTATCTGGCGGGACATCAATCTGAAGAATTTGAAAGAGAATATCCAGCCCACCCGCCAGCGCGCCGATCTGATCCTGCACAAGACGCGCGGCCACGCTGTCGATCAGGTAGCGCTGCGGAAACTTTAGGTTGAGAACTCATAAATATCGTCCATTCCACGCAGTGAATTTTGTCTCTGACAAGGCAGAAGAACGCGGGAAATCTTCATGATTTTCAATTTCTTATAACGCAGGCAGTGGCGAAATCCATCACGCCCGGAGGGTTCGGAAAAGGCGGCCCATCCGCCGCGCAGCCGGCTCTCGAATAGGCTATGGCCTGTCCATCGACCCGATTGCTTGCGCCTGAGCCGCCTTTTGCGAATGGAATTGCACGATATTTATGAGTTCTCAACCTAGGGCCTGACCCTAAATAAAAACGGCCCGCCGAAATCTCCGGCGGACCGCTCAATTGAAAACTGAAATGGTTGCGCTAGCGCCCGCCCGTCAGCAGATCCAGCGGGCTCCAGTCGAAGCGGTAACCGATCGCGCCGCGTACGACGTCGGAGTCGAGATCGACATTAAACGTGCCGCCGCCGGTATCGGCGAATTTTTCATCGCCATAATCGGTGTGCAGATATTCAACCCGGGCGAACATCCGGTTCTGGAAGGTGGCCTCAAGCCCGCCGCCGACCACGAACCCGGTGAAGCGCTCATCGTCGCTGCCGCCGGCAATGAGCGTTCCGGAAACATCGACCTCGGCGAAAGCGATGCCGGCGGTGCCGTAGACCATCAGGTTGGGTTTAACCAGATAACCGACGCGGGCCCGCGTCGACGAGGCCTAGTTGACATCGACCGT
>JAJFHO010000048.1 GCA_021775575.1 Hyphomicrobiales bacterium | reverse complement strand
GACCACGTCGCCGGCCAGCCGCGGGGCCTTGCACCAGGTGTAACCGCCTTCCGCGTCGGCGTCGGGAATGGTTATGCCGTCGAAGGGATGTTTGGCCTGATCGCGGTGGGCGAGCCAGGCATGGGACGCGTCTTCGCTGATTGACGCCGGATCGAAGCTGCCGCGCTCTGCGTCCCGGAATGTGCCTTCCGCGAACAGCGGCGCTCCATCCCGGCGGTAGGCGCCATAGCTGAGGAAATGATCGGTGGCTCGCCCCATATTGCCAAGCTCCAGCACCTGAGAGAGATGCAGGAAGGCGCGGAAGTCGCTGCTGTCCGGCTCCTTCTCCTGCGCCCAGTCATTCAACGCCTGTTCGGTATCGAGGGCGCTCACGCGCTCCAGCGCATCGCCAAACAGCGTGGATTCGAGGAAGCCGCGGAAGCTGGAAAGGATTGCCGAGAGCCGCGCTTTCTCTTGAGGCTCGACGCCGCGCGTCGACCCGCCGGGCTGAATTGACAGCGTATGCGGCCATTTTCCGGCAAGGAGGCCGAGGATATGCATGAAGGAGGCGCGGGCGGGAAGCACGTCGCGGGCGGCACTCCCCTGCACCGCCTTGAAGCGTTCCGTCACCCGCTCGAACCAGGCTTCGCCGCGATAAACCTCGCGGCAGAAGTCGGGCATGAAGAAAAGATAGAAGTGTGTCAGATGATCGGCGGCATTCTCGGTTGCCAAAACGAGATTGACGGCCAGCGCGCCATTGGCCGGAGCTTCCAGCCCCTGAAGCCGGGCAAGCGCAGCAGCTGCGGCGACCGATTGCGAAACCGAGCAGATACCGCAAATACGCGGCGTAAAAACCAGCGCGTCACGCGGGTCCTTGCCATGCAGGATTTGTTCAAACCCACGGTAAAGCGGCGAGACAACCCAGGCATCGCGAACAGCACCATCCTCGATATCGAGCTGAACCTCGAGATCGCCCTCGACCCGGTTGAAGGGACCGACGATCCGGCGGCTCATTTCTTCGCACCGATTTTGTCGGACGGTGGCACCCTGATGTAGTCGGCGACCGCGTTTTCCCTGAGGCGCTTGGGTGTCGCCGCCTTGGAAAGCGAAGCGAGCGCCACGAACCAGGCCTTGGGCATGTCGGTCGGCAGACCGACGGGAATGCCGGCGATTTTTTGGGTCTCGACAAAGGCATGGCGCGGCTCCTCGAAATCCGGCGCGGTGCAGTTGATGCAAGGGTAGCCCCCGCGCAGGCAGGAACCATCGCCGTTCCACAGCCGCGTATTGCAGTCGGCATGGGCCTGAGTGCCCTTGCAGCCAAGATTCTCCATCATGCATCCAAGTTCGGACAGCTCTGCCGCGCTGGCCTTGAACTCGTAATACTCGTTGCGGGGACAGCCGTGATGCACAAGGTGGTCGGCATAAGAGCGCGGACGCCCCCACTCATCCATGTCGACTTCCGAGAAATCGCCGGCGGCGATCTGCAGAAATGTCTCGATGACCCAATTCGGATGGGTCGGGCACCCGGCGATATTGATCACCGGCAACCCGGTGCGCGCACGAAAACCCGCACCGAGCAGTCCCCCGGCCTGTCTTCCCTCATAGGCGAGCCCGCAGGCCTCGGCCGGATTGCCGCCGGCAGAGGTGATACCGCCAAAGGCGGCACAACTGCCGACCGCCGCGACATAGTCGGCACGCGGTGCAAGCTCCGCAAGCCAGTCCATCATGGGCCTGCCCGTGGCGGAGAGCATGTGAAACTTCCCCGTGCCATTGGGCCCGCGGATCACTGAGCCTTCCAGGCACAGAATATCAATCTGAATATCACCGTTACGCACACCCTCGAGCACATCGAGAACCTCGCCGCCCGACGCTTCACTCAGCGATGGGTGCCAGATCAGATTGATGCCGGCGGCGGCGAGCGACGCAACCAGGTCCGGTGACTCCGCACAGAGCATGGACAGGGTGCAGCCACCACACCCTCCCGACTGCAGCCAGAGCATGTTCAGCTTCGCCGGCGCGCCACCGTTAGCTTTCATTATTCTTCTCCAGCGGCAGTTTAAGCGTGAAGACCGCGCCGCCCTCTCCCAGATCGTTGGCGCATTGCAAATGGCCGCCCTGCTCCTCGGCAAGGCCGTAGCTGACATAAAGTCCAAGTCCGGTTCCTTCACCGATCTGCTTGGTGGTGAAGAAAGGCTCGAAGATACGGTGCATGTCGCCCTTGGCGATTCCGGTTCCATTGTCGCGCACCCGGACCCAGGCCTGATCCCGGTCCGTCCCGCAAGCGATCTCGATCTGCGGCGATGGCCGATCGGCGGTGATGTCGACCGCGTTCTGCACCAGATTGACAACAATCTGATGCACTGCGCCCTTGCGCCCAGTCGCCTCCAAATGTTCGGGGATATCAAAGGTCATTTTCGGTTTGACGCGGGCGGATTTGATGACCCAGCGGGTGGCGGTGCGCACCACGCGGGTCAGATCGAACGGTTCCAGCAATTCCTCCTGGCTGCTGGAAAAGCGGCGCAGGTCCTGAACGATCTCGCTGATGCGCTCCGCACCCTCCAGGGTACCCTCAACAAGCGGCGTGATATCCTTCAGGATACGATCGATCTTGAGCTGCTTGCGCTTTTCACGCAGCGTCGCCTCATCGGCGCCGCCATCGGTCAGCTTCAGATAGGTGGTGATGCGCTCGCCATAGCGCTTCAGGGCATACATGTTCCCGAACACGAAACTGATCGGGTTATTGAGTTCGTGCGCGACACCGGCGACCAACCGGCCCAGCGCCGCCATCTTTTCCGAGAAAACGAGCTGCTGCTGCGCCTGGCCCAGCTCCTTATGAGCGCTGTCCAGTTCCTCATAGGCGCGGCGTAATTCGCCCACGGGCCGCCCGATAAGAACCATGCCCACAAGACGCCCGTCATGGTCGTAGCGGGAGGAACAGTTGACCGCCAGCGGCGCCGGATTGCCATCCATATCGATCAGCGCAACCTCGCGGTCAACAATCGTTTTGTCGGAGCGCACCTGTTCAAGAAACTGGTTCACCACCCTGTCCGACCCTTTCGCGAACAAGGCGCCAAGAGGCTTGCCCAACAGTTTTGCCTCCTTCTTGCCAGTCAGACGTTCGGTTGCGAAATTGGCACGCTGAACCCTGCCATCTGCGTCGCAGACGATCAGGGCATCCGTCATCGAAGAAAGAACGCTGGAGATAAACTGCTGGGCCTCTTCCAGCGCGACATTCTTTTCTTCCAGTTCGAGCTGATAATGGACCAGGTCGGCATAGACCTCGTCCATCTTCTCGATCACCTCGATCCAGGCGCCCTCGCTGGTCGGGTTGAGAGCGATCGTATCGGCCACGCCCGCCTGATCGATCAGGCCGTCCTGACGCTTATCCCGGATGTCGCTGTCGGCACGATCCATCGTGCGGGTTCCTTGTTGACGCTAGCTGGCCTGGCGGTGATCGCTCTTGTCGGGAAGGCTTTCGACCTTTTCCAGGCCGTAGCGCGCCAGCTTGCCCCGAAGCCCAACACGCGACAAGCCCAGCTCACGCGCCGCACGGCTCTTGTTCCAGCGGTTGCGAATGAGCGTCTCGCGCAAAATACGCGCCTCCAGCGTTTCGATCCGATCCTTCAGAGTGCCATCGACACCGGCGAATGCCTCCAGGCCGGGATCATCAGCCTCACTTTCACCGCGCAGGATACGCGGGCTAATGAGGTCGGCGCCGAGTTCCGCGCCTTCCTTTCCCATGACCAGCATATGCTGCAGCTCATTTTGCAGCTCACGCACATTGCCCGGCCAGTGATAGTCGTTCAGGCATGCGACCGCCTCGTCGCTCAGCCCGGCCACATTCTTGCCCAACGCAGCCGCCTGTTTCTCCAGCAGTACTCTTGCGATGACCGAAACATCCTCCTGGCGCTGGCGCAATGGCGGCAACTCAATCGAAACCGCCGCAAGCCGGTAATACAGATCATCGCGGAAGCGCCCGGCGCGGACCTCGTCTTCCAGGACCTTGTTGGTGGCGGCGATGACCCGCACGTCCACCGTGCGTGTCCGGCCGGCGCCCACGGGCCGGATCTCACCTTCCTGGAGAACGCGCAGCAGTTTGACCTGGAAGGCGCGCGATATCTCGCCAATCTCATCGAGGAAGACGGTGCCGCCATGGGCGCGCTCAAACCGGCCGGCATGATCGTCGACAGCGCCGGTAAAGGCGCCGCGCTTGTGGCCGAACAGTTCGCTCTCCAGCAATTCATCGGGAAGTGCTGCGCAATTCTCCACCACGAAGGGCTTGTTCCAGCGCAGCGAATTATAATGCACTGCCCGCGCGGCGAGTTCCTTGCCGGTGCCGGATTCCCCCATCAGCAATACCGAAACGTCATAGGGCGCGACCTGCATGACCTTGTCGCAGACCGCATTCATCGGACTGGTTTCGCTGCGGACAATCCCATCATTGTGCTGGTAGTGGTCGCGCAATCCCGTTCTGCGCTTGGCCACAACCTTCTCCGCCCGGTCGGACGACACCTTGAGCTCAACGCTGAGCAGATCATTCTCGCGCTGCAATTCGAACAGCCGAACCGCATTTTTCAATGTCAGCGTGAGATTCTCCGGATGCCAGGGCTTGGTGATATATTGATAGATTCCGGCCTCGTTGATGCCGCGAATGATATCGCCAGCATCCGTGTAACCGGAAATGATCATACGCACCGTATCGGGCCATTTCTCCCGCACGATCTTGAGGAAATCGACACCCGTCATCTCCGGCATGCGCTGATCACAAAGCACGATCCGAACCCACTCTTTTTCCAGGATTTTCTCCGCATCGGAGGTGGTGAGTGCTGTCTTGACGTCAAAATCCTCCTCCAGAATGCGCTCCAATGCCTCCAGGCTGCGCAACTCGTCATCGATGACGAGGACGGTCGGTAAATCACTCATGACGCGTTCCTCCAGTGATTACGCGCACGCGTATCGCGGTGACGGGCGATGGTCACCGGCGTTCTTGATTTCGGCACCTTGGCGACGAAATTGTAGCGTGCGATATGATAGCTCGGGTCGAACCCGTAAAAATTGAGCCGCATCCGCTCCAGCTCTTCTTCGCGGTATTGCGCAAGCGGTTTTGTGGCCTCGTCCGCATTACGGCGTTCCGCCTTGGCGGCAAACAAGGCATCAAGATCGCGCGATGCGGCAAGCCCTTTGGCGCGGGCGGCAATATCGTCAAGAAAGCTGTCGCGCGGGCCAGTGAAATATTCATCGGCCAGCCCCAACTCCAATGCCTCGCGCGCGCCCATGGGCAGTCTCGCCTGGGTTATCCGCGTGGCATTTTCCGCACCGGCATAACGGGTCAGTGAATAGGTCCAGAATTCCGAACCGTAGAGATTGCCCATATCCTTGTAATGAGGGTTGAGCATAACGCCGTCGCGCATCCAGACCCGGTCGCAGGCGCGTGCCAGAAAGACCCCGCCGGCGCCCGAGTTACCCTGAAGCGCGGCAATGGTCAGGTGGCTCTCGGTACGCAGTATTGCCTCGGCCAGATCGTCTATGGCGTTGATATTGCGCCAAGAGTCGTCCGCCGCGCTGTCCGCCGCCTCGATCAGATTGAGATTCATGCCATTCGACCAGAAGTCCGGCCCGCCCGTCAGCACCAATACTCGCGTGTCCTGTTTGAGAGCATGGCGATAGGCAGCGAGCAACCGCTCGCACTGCTCCGTTCCCATGGCGCCGTTATGGAAGGCAAAATGAAGGAATCCGACGCGTCCCGATTCCTCATAGCGGATTTCACGATAGCCATGATTGCTATCCACTGGCGTCTCGGGGAGCGCGGCGGCCTCGTCGGCCAGCACGCGGGTTGCAGGGAGTTTAAAACTGTGCTCCGCGGCGCGGTTGCGCAAATGGCCGATCCAGACGGCGCTGTCACTTGTAGCTATGGCGATGGCCGGTCCGCTGCGCGCCAGAACGGTCCCAGGAGCGCCCGACAGCGCGTTGGCCGGGTGTGCGTCATGAAGATGAACGCTGCGGCCAAAGAGTTGCGTTTTAACGCCGGGCATACCGTCGGCGCTGTGGATTTTGCGCAGAACCGTCCTCGTATTGTCCCGCGCCCAGTCGATGGTCCGGTTGGTGTGGCGGACAGAAGGGCGCTCCCTGCCGCGCACAGACGGATCGGGATGATCGAGCCGGCACGGCGCAAAATTACCGCCCTCGAACCGCTCCACGGCCAGCAGCACGGCCTTGACCGCGGCATCCGTCATTTCATTGCGGTAGAGGCTCGACTTGGCCGCGTCGCGCATGGCGAACAGCTCAGACGCCCAGATTGGTCCCGCATCCATTTCCGCTTCGGCCTGCAGAACCGTGACCCCCCACTCCCGCTCGTTATCGAGAATGGCCCAGTCGAGCGAGGACGGGCCCCGGTCACCTGGAATGCCCGGATGAACGATCAGGCAGGTGTGGTCACGCCAGAGTGCTTCGGGAATTGCGCGTTTGAGGAAGGGTGCGATGATGAGGTCAGGCTGCCAGAGCTCCACCGCCTGCGTGGTCACCGCATCATTGATGTCGAATTCGACAGAAAGCTCATGGCCCTGCGCGCCGAGCGTCACGAACAGGCGCTGCGCCAGCGAGTTGAAACTGTGGGTCAGGAGCAATATCCGCATGAGCTCAACAAATCCTCGGCAATTGTTCGCCGACCAGCCAGTCGACCACCCGGCTGCCGCCAAGCAGCGTCTCCATCTGCACAAAGGCGTGTTCATCCTCGACCACGTCGCCAATGATAGCCGCATCACGTCCCAGCGGATGGTCTTGCATCGCCGCCAACAACGTATCGGCACACTCGCCCGGACAAATCGCGACCAGCTTCCCCTCATTGGCGACATAGAGCGGGTCGAGGCCGAGCAATTCACACGCCGCCGCCACATCGTGACGCACGGGGATGACCTGTTCATTCAGCCGCATGCCGGCGCCGGACTGCTGCGCTATTTCGTTCAGCGTCGTCGCCAGCCCGCCCCGTGTCGGATCGCGCAGACAGTTGATTTCGGGAACTTTTTCCACCATCGCCGCGACCAGCCTGTGGAGCGCCGCGCTGTCCGATTCGATCTCGGTCTCGAATTCCAGATTTTCGCGCTTCGACAGCACCGCCACGCCGTGATCGCCGATACTGCCGCTTATTAGAATGACATCACCCGGACACGCCCGGTCGCCGGAAATCTCTAGACCCTCCGGCACGACGCCTACGGCGGTCGTCGTGATGAAGACGCCGTCGCCTTTGCCCCTCTCGACAACCTTGGTATCGCCAGTCACAACCGGCACACCGGCGTCACGCGACGCCTCCGCCATGCTGACGACGATCCGTTCGAGGTCGGCCAGCGGGAATCCTTCTTCCAGAATAAAGCCCGCCGAGAGATAGAGCGGCCGGGCGCCCGCCATCGCCACGTCGTTGATAGTGCCGTGGACAGCCAGCGAGCCAATATCGCCGCCGGGGAAAAACAGCGGTGAGATAACGTGGCCGTCGGTGCTCATGACCATACGGCCCGGGGCCGCGTCAAAGGCGGCCTGATCGTTACCCTGGCGCAGCAGCGCATTATCGAAATGGCGCAGGAACAGCTCTTCGATCAGTTGCGCCATGGCCCGTCCGCCGCTGCCATGGGTCATGTCGACCGCGCCGCGCCGCGTGTCGAGTGCGCGTGGGAACCGTCTCTCCATCATATTCATGCCACGGCCTCCTCTCTTGCATTCGCCGTCGCAGGCTCCACGAAACGCCGGTAAGTCCAATAGGCGGCGCATGCGCCTTCCGATGACACCATGCAGGAACCCATCGGATTGTCGGGCGTGCAGGCCTTGCCGAAAAGTTTGCAGTCGGTCGGTTTTTTCGCGCCGCGCAGGATCGCCGGGCATTCACAGCTCTTCACGTCGCGCACGCTGCGGTTCTCAAGCGTGAATTTCCGCTCCGCGTCGAAAGCGGCGAAGGGTTCCTTGAGCTTCAGCGCGCTATAGGGCACCTCGCCCAAACCTCGCCATTCGAAACTGCGGCGGAGTTCGAACACTTCCGCGACCAGCGCCTGTGCCTTGGTATTGCCTTTGCGCGTCACCACCCGGTGATATTCATTCTCCACCTCATGCCGCCCTTCATTGAGCTGGCGGATTGCCATCAGCGTCGCCTGCATCACGTCCAGAGGCTCGAAACCGGCAATCACCACCGGCCGCTGGAACTCTTCGGCAAAAAATTCATAGGGCTGGCTACCAATGACCGAGCTCACATGGGAGGGCCCGAGAAAGGCGTCGATGGCGACGGTGCCGAGCTCGCGGACCTCCGGTGATTCCAGCACGTGAGTGATGGCCGCCGGCGTCAGGACGTGATTGCAGTAGACGCTGAAATTCTCAAGGCCTTCCGCTTGCGCCTGCTTGATCGCCACCGCAGTCGGCGGCGTCGTCGTCTCGAACCCGATGGCGAAGAACACGACCTCGCGCTCCTGGTTGTCACGCGCAATCTTCAGCGCATCCTGGGTCGAGTAGACCATGCGGATATCGGCGCCCTCGGCCTTGGCTTTGAGCAGGCTTTTGCGCTTGCTGGCCGGCACGCGCATCATGTCGCCATAGGTGCACAAAATCGCATCGTGCTTGTGCGCAAGTTCCATGGCGCCGTCGATACGCCCGATCGGGAGCACGCAGACCGGGCACCCCGGGCCGTGCACGAATTTGACATTCTCCGGCATCAGGTCCTGGACCCCGTAGCGGAAGATGGCGTGGGTGTGCCCGCCGCAAAACTCCATGATGTGATAGCGGCGTGTCTCTTGCGCCTCGCGCCTTATCCTCCCGGCAAGGCCCTTGGCGAGATCCTGGCGGCGATATTCATCGATATATTTCATGCGCCGATCTCCTCCAGTTGTTCTTCGAGGACGCCGGCCTCCTCCATCAGCTGCAGCGTGCGCTCGGCTTCTTCGGGGCTGACCTTGTGCAGGGCATAGCCGACATGGACGAGGACGAAATCGCCAATGGCAACCTCTTCCAGAAGCGCCACGGAAATCTCTTTCCTCACGCCGGCAAGCGCGACCGTGGCCATGTCTCCCGCCTCGGCGAGAGCGACGACTTCAGCTGGCAGTGCGAGACACATGTGGGTCCCTCTCCTTGTTCCTATTCCGCCGCGGCGGCGACCGGATGGCCGGTCAGGGCCAGCGCCCGCGTCGCCTTGATCCAGATGACCCAGGCCTCCATGCCCTCGCCGGTCTCGGCTGACAGTTTCAGCACCTTGATGCCGGGATTGACGCGCCGCGCATACTCGATGCATTTCTCGACGTCGAAACGCACATGCGGCAGCAGGTCGGTCTTCGACAGCAGCATGAGATCGGCGGCGTGGAACATGTCCGGATATTTGATCGGCTTGTCCTCGCCCTCCGTGACTGAAAGGATCACCACCTTGTGGGCCTCGCCGAGATCGAATGCGGCGGGACAGACCAGATTGCCGACATTTTCGATGAATACGACGCTGCGATCAGCTGGCTTCAGGCTCTCAAGCGCATGGCCGACCATATGACCGTCCAGATGGCAGCCCTTGCCGGTATTGACCTGGATTGCCGGGACGCCGGTCTCGCGGACGCGTTCCGCGTCGTTGGCGGTCTGCTGATCGCCCTCGACAACGGCTAATGCCAGATCGCCGGCAAGCGCCTTGATGGTCTCCACCAGCAGCGTAGTCTTGCCCGAACCGGGGCTGGAGACGAGGTTGAGCGCCAGCATGCCCCGATCGTTGAAGAAGCGGCGGTTGGCGGCCGCATATTCGTTGTTCTTGGCCAGAATATCCGTCTCGATCTGCACCATACGCCCCTGGCTGAGCCCCGGCGCGTGGGCGCGGGCCGGGCCCTGCCCATAATCATGGGTGTGGCCGCCCTCCCCTTGATGGTGGTGATGAGCGTGGTCATGGCCGTGGGCGTGATCATGGGCATGAGAGTGATGATGATCGTGGGCATGGGGCTTTTCCTGCGCCTTGCCTTCGACTTTCACCTCGCCTTCGCCGCAACCGCATACGCTGCACATCAGTCTACCTCCAGTTCCTTGATCCGTAATTCCTCGCCGCCGGTCACCTGCAACTGATAGCTGCCGCAGTCCGTACAGGCGTCATAACGCTGGGCGACCACAACCGATTTGGCGCATTGCATGCACCAGGCTTCGCCTTTTGTTTCAACGATTTCGAGCCGCGCCCTGTCGGCGAGGGTTCCACGCGTTACCGCGTCGAAGCTGAAGCGCAGCGCCTCCAGCTCGACCCCGGCAAGCGGGCCAATCTCGAGCCAGACGATCTTTACCCGACCATAATTCTGCACCGCCGCCTGCTGCTGCAGGACCTGAACGATGCTCTCGCATATGGCCATCTCATGCATCAGTGCAGCCTCAGCTCATAGCCGACACATGGGTCTATCGCCTCGATCAGCAGGCCAGCCTGTTCGGTAAGGTCCGCCTCGCCCGCGGCCGTCAATCGGCCCAACCCTCGTGCCGCGGCACCGGCGGGATGAAAGTTCCATTCGGTCGGCGCAAGTATCCGGTAGCGGGCAACACGGCCCCTCTCTATGCGCACGCCATGCACCAGCCGGCCGCGCGCCGCCTCGACCTGGGCCAGACCGCTGCCTGATTGCTTCGCTGGACCCTCGCCAGCGTCGGCCGGGCGCGCGTCGTTGAACTGCGCAGCGCAGGCTCGAATGTCTTGGGGGATAAGGGCGACGTCCACCAGCCGGGCGGCGATGCGTGTCAGCAAACCCGTGCCGCAGACCGCCATGACATCCGCGATTAGCGGCTCGGCGCGCCGGCGCGTCAGCGCCGTCGTCTCACGCGCGGCTCCAGCCCATTCCGGTTTCGCCGTAAAGCCGTCCGCATCATCTCCGAACAGCCGATCCAGCATCATATCGTCGTCAAGACGGGGAAGGAAATGCGGCTCCGCGTCGCCAGCCATCGCCCAGTCGTTAGTCATAACCTTGCGAACCAGTCGCGCGGCAATGGACCCGCCGCCCCGGGCCCAGGCCTCGAGCTCCCGCAGGCCGGGGCGGGCCAAAAACTCTTCAGCGGGTTCACCAAAGACCAACTTGGAAATCAACGCCTCCAGCGCCGTTGCCGCCACCTTGAAGACGTCCAAGTCCGGCAGCGCCCGGGCGCCTATGGCGAAAGGTGGCCGGTCGGCGAACAGGCTCGCCTGGAGCCGCGCGGGCAGTTGACTGATCTCCTTGAGTTCTCGGCCGCTCGCCTGTCCACCCAAAAACCGCGGCCAGTGCAGCGCGATGCGCAACAGATGCTCGCGCGCGGTCTCCGCCAGAACGAGTGCCGCGCGCGCGTCTTGCGTGACAGGGCAACCCGGCGAGCCGGTGGCTTGCTCCATGGCCGCCGCCGCGGCACACCCCTGCGCGGTACCGCAAACACTGAAAAGCAGTGGGAGTGTCTCGGAAACTTCGCTTGGCGTCTTGTTCTCAAACAGGGTTGAGACTTGCAGAGGGCGGCTGGAGGCGATCTCGGCGCGCTCGACGCCGCTGTCATTGCGGTAAAGGTCTATGTCGAGCCGCCCCTCAATCATGACGCGGTGCTTTCCTCATCGCCCTGCGAGACGGTCAACAGGTTGCGGCGGCTGACTTCATGCGGTGCAGCGCGTTCGCGCTCCGACGCAATCTCTTCGGCGCTCGGGAAATCGCCCTTGGCCATGCGCAGCATGTGACGGTCCGGATCTTCCACCTTTTCATCCTGCTCATCAGCCATCAGCGCCTGAAGCGCAGACTCGGCCGTGATCCGCGCCGCCTCATGGTCTTCGAATTCGAGCACGGGTGAGAAGAGCGAGCACATCTGGAAACGGCCGATGGCTTCCTCTTCGCCGACGATGAAGTTAAACCGACCAGCGGGAAGGATGTGCGTGACCGAGGCGCCGAGCCCAAGACTTTGCCATTTCTCGACCCCCTCCTCGCCCCCTGGCAACAGCATCAAATTGATGAACCAGGGGGTGATGAGAACGCCGAGACAATGGCCATTCCAGTCGCGGAAACCCACCGCTTCGACGGCAAGCGCCGGGTTGAGGATCGGCACATCGTTCATCCGCGTTTTCTGGATGCCCGAAAATGCCGCTTCCAGGCTTTTTGCAACCGCTTTGGCGCTATCCATGAACTTCATCCTCCAGCACCAGGAAATCTTCCCTGGCTCCGTCGCAATTGGGACAGGTCCAGTGATCGGGGAGCTTCGCAAACGGCGTGCCCGGCGGTATCTGCCAATAGTCGTCGCCGGTTGCGGGGTTATAGACATACCAGCAGATTTTGCATTCAAGCCGGGTAGCATCGGTAATCTTGCCGCTGTTGCCCCCATAAGATCCGGCGAAGAAGTGATCGCTCACTTATAGACCTCCAATATTTCATGCAGCCGGTCCGCGCTGTCGTCGATATCCTCTTGCGCGGCGCAGGCAACTTCGGGGATGGCCGTCACCTCGAGCGTGTTCAAGATCATCGCCTCGCGTGAATTGAAATACTGCACCCACCAGACATTTCGCGTGCCGGTGCTGGTGATCCGGCAATTGCCGTAGCCGCGCGAAAGGATCGTCACCGGCCCCTTACCGACACGGTCATCGAGATAGACTACATCTTCTTCCGTCAGCGGCAGAAGAGACAGGTTGATTACATGCGGCGGCGTCTCGGGCGTGAAGGTGGAGACGGCGTCCTCAAGCTCGGTCAGCAAGGCCGGTGCGTTCGCAACGCCTTCGGGCAGTGGCTCAAGATTGGGCCGGGGCCGCGCGGCCGCGCCTTCATGCGCCTTGTCCAGAAGGGCCTGCGGAAAGGCGGCTATCTCCGCCAGATCGCGTTGCAGTACCCCGCTCGCATCAGTCTCATGAACCCGCCAGATGCCGATAAGGACCGATTCCTGCACCTGTAGCCTGTCGCCGGCAACGGCGCTTACTTCGCCTTCCCCAAATGCCTGGTCGACAAACCCCCTGTTGGCATTATCGAGGCCGGTCAAGTCGAACAAGCGGCTTGGCTGGCCAAGCCGATAGGCCTCCAGGGTCTTTGTCATCTCGGCCAGAAGCGCCAGGGCGTCGTCCGTCCCCTCGGTTTCCTCCGGTTCCGGGACTGCCGGCATCCGGTAGGTGCTCATGCCTTCCGGCATTTCCATATAATCGAATTCAGCGCTGTCGGTATCAGCCGGCTGGCTGCCGGGCCCAAAAATCGGCGGTGTACCGGTATTGCTCATTGCATTTCTCCCGCGCTGGTGTCCTGAGGCTCTCCCGCGCTGGTGTCCTGAGGCGACTCCGTTGCCATTCCGGCGGTGACGCATCCTTCGGGAAATTCGTAGCGTGGCGGATCGGAGGGCGGGTGCGAGAGAATTTCGGTGATCTCGCGCACATAATCCTGCCAATCCTGAACGCGCGAGATGGCGCCCAGATAAGCAGCCCCGCGCAGGAAGACGAGTGTGGGAAAAGCATTAAACCGGTAGCGCAACTGCAGCGCCCGTTCCGCGTCGCCGCGCTCGACAACGGCCGGCATGAGCCGGTCGCCAAAAACCTTCATCAGTTCCGGCAGGATCACCGCCACGTCGTCGCTCTCGGCGAGCCGTTCCGCATCACCGGGAAAGAACAGCACCGAATACTCATTCTGTTTCAAAAAGTCGTCGCCGCTTTTTTTATCGACCAGGGCGTAGCCATGATTGTCGATCAGCATTTGTGTCAGCGGTGAAAACATAATCCTTCCCCTCCCATGGGTGCCCTGTGGGCCGTTATTCAGTCGTGCCAACCTTGTCTTTGAGGAAATCCGGCAGTTGCGGTTCGCGGTTCGCCAAATCCGGAAACAGGGCATCAATGGCCGCGCCGTCACCGCCATTGAGTGCCAGTTCCATAGCGTCCAGCGCGTCGGTAATCTGACGGGCGCGGTGCGCGGAGATGATCTCCCGCGCCGCGCCCAGAAACACCAGCACCCAACTGCCCTTCGGCTGCTCTCCGACCAGCGCCAAATCAATGTCGGTGCGCTCGCCGCGGCCCTCGCACAGGGCGCTCGCGCCCCGCGCCTCAATGACTTGCATAGGGATACCGATACACATCAGCGCGCGCCCCCGCTCCGCGCCAGCACGCGGGGGTCGGCAAACCGGCAGGCATCTTCCTCCGAAGGCCGCTCTCTCTCATAAAGGTCGAGGGTCATTTCCGCAGAGGCAAGTGTCGCGCCGTCCGGCAAAGGCACCTCTCTCTTGCGGCCTTCAATTCCGCGCGCCTTCAGATAGGCCAATGCTTTCGCAATTGCCGTTTCGATCCGCGCCATGACTTTGGGGCGCAGGATACAGCCAAAGTCCTCCAGATCTAC
>JAJFHO010000047.1 GCA_021775575.1 Hyphomicrobiales bacterium | reverse complement strand
CGACGGTGTCAGCGGCGACGGCGGGAGCGGAAACTTTCGGCAATTGCGCGCGCGGCGTTGGCGTTGGCGCAACACGGGTACGCGCGATCGCGGTCTTGTTCACCGTGCTCTCGCCCCCCGCAGGCGTCTGCAGCCTCGCGTTCGAATTGGGTCCATCGAGCAGGAATAATGTCAAAATGGCCGCCGCCACAAGCCCGGCAAACGCCAGCAGGCCGAGCAGGCGAAAGCTGGGCTTGATCGGTTCAGAGGGTGCGCCATTGTCCGGCGCGCGAACCTTTCGCGCCTTGGATTTTTGGCTTTCCGCCTTCCGGTTCGACACCGTATCGACTCACTCACTTTTGCCGGCTGGCCCGTCAACGAACGGCCACACCACATGGACTTCTCTTCAATCGCACCAGATGGTCCCCGCCGTCAATTCCGCAGTGCGGATTGAGCCTCCACCAGCGCATAAAATAGCGGCCCAAATATGCCTTGGTCATACACTCATAAATGCCCGCCGGCAGCTGCTATTTCTTCGGCAAGGCCGCCAATTCCCGCGCCTCGACAATGAGTTGGCCAAGAATTCTGAAAGCGTCGGCGCGCGGCGAGGAATCCCGCCAGGCGAGGCCGACCATACGGCTTGGCTCCGGCTCCTCGAACCGCAACAAAGTGACGCGGGGGTCGCTGATCTCCGAGGTAAGACACATTTCCGGCAGCAGCGTCACGCCATGGCCATTGGCGACAAGCTGCAGCAGCGTGGTCAAGCTGGTCGCCCCGAAGCTGTGCAGCAGGTCGGGACGAACCAGTTTGCAGAATTCCAACGCCTGATCGCGCAGACAGTGGCCTTCCTCGAGCAGCAATAATTCTTGTGCCACGACCATCTCCGCGCTGGCGCGCTTTGAGGAAGCAAGCCCGAGCGACTTCGGCACCGCCAGCAAAAACCGGTCCTCGAACAGCGGCAGGGTTTCGATCCCGCGATGCTCGACTGGCAAGGCGAGAAGGATGACATCCAGCAACCCCTGAACCAACTCCTCGACGAGCGTATCGGTCTGGGTCTCGCGCAGATGCAATTCGATGCGCGGGCGCTGGTCATCGAGCGAGGGCAGAATTGTCGGCAACAGATAAGGCGCGATGGACGGAATAACACCAATCCGCACCGAGCCCTCAAGTCCCTTGCCGTGGTGATGCGCGAAATCGACCATATCGCGCATTTCGCACAAAACACGGCTGCCACGCCGGACAATTTCCCGGCCCTCCGACGTCAGCTTGACACCGCCGCGGCGTCTTTCGACAAGCGGCAGCCCAAGCGCCGCCTCGAGCTCCTGGATTTGCATGGACAAAGCCGGCTGTGTTACCGCGCAGTCTTCCGCCGCGCGACCGAAATGGCGGTGGCGGGCCAGGGCGTCGAGATAGCGAAGCTGGCGGAGAGTCACCATGGCAGAATAATATAGCCTTATAATTTTGGAATGTTATCAGGTGAATTTCTTATTTAACGTCCACCGCGTCCGGACAAGCTTATTTCACGCTGGATCAGCCGCCTTCTTCGGTTAGGATTACGCCCATGTTTGTTTCTTTCTTCCATGAGCTCAAGGCCGCGCGGCTGCCGGTAACACTGCGCGAATATCTCACCTTGATGCGCGCGCTGGAAGCCGATCTGGCTGAAAAGCGGGTGGAGGATTTCTATTTTCTGGCGCGCGCGTCGCTGGTGAAGGATGAACGCAATCTCGACAAGTTCGACCGGGTTTTCGGCCATGTCTTCAAGGGGCTCGACCTTATGGCCGAAACGCTGGAAACCGAAATCCCGGAGGAGTGGCTGAAAGCGGTGGGCGCGCGCTTCCTCACCGAGGAAGAGAAGGCCGAGATCGAGGCGCTTGGCGGCTGGGACAAGATTATGGAGGAGCTGAAAAAGCGGCTGGAAGAGCAGAAGGGCCGCCATCAGGGCGGCTCGAAATGGATCGGCACCGGCGGCACAAGCCCATACGGCGCTTATGGCTACAACCCGGCCGGCATTCGCATTGGCCAGGACGGGAACCGGAACAATCGCGCGATCAAGGTCTGGGATAAGCGCGAATTTCGCGACCTCGACGACTCGATCGAGCTTGGCACCCGGAATATCAAGATCGCGCTGCGCCGTTTGCGCCGCTTCGCCCGCCAAGGCGCGGCCGAGGAACTCGATCTCGATTCAACAATTCAACGCACCGCCCATAAGGGCTATCTGGATTTGAAGTTTCGCCCCGAGCGGCGCAACACGGTCAAGGTGCTGATGTTCTTCGATATCGGCGGCTCGATGGACTGGCACGTGAAGGCGGCGGAAGAGCTATTCTCCGCGGCGCGCTCCGAGTTCAAGCATATGGAGCATTATTATTTCCACAATTGCCTGTACGAATTCGTCTGGCGCGAGAATGCGAGACGCTGGTCGGAACGGCTGGACACCTGGGACATACTTCACACCTATCCATCCGACTATAAGGTGCTCTTCGTGGGCGACGCCTCCATGAGCCCCTACGAGATAACCGTTCCGGGCGGTTCGGTGGAGCATATGAATGAGGAACCCGGCTCATTATGGATGAGCCGTCTGACCCAGATCTATGAGAGCGTCGTCTGGCTCAACCCGGTGCAGCAGAAATACTGGGATATGACCCCGTCGATCACCATGATGCGCCAGCTCGTCGAGGACCGCATGTTCCCCCTGACGCTGGAGGGGCTCGATGGTGCGATGAAGGAACTGATGCGCTAGCGCCAAACTCAACCACTCACCAGAACCAGCTTTCCTTTTCCAGAAACGCCTGTTCCTCTTCTGTGGTCTCCCGGCCGAGCACCTCGTTCCTGTGCGGGAACCTGCCGAAGCGGTCGATCACCAGCTTGTGCTTTCTGGCGAAGTCCAAACTGTCCTCATCACCGAGTTTTTCATAAAGGGCCACGGAGCGCGCCTGCATGTCCGCGTCTTCGCTGTGCTCGAAGGGCAGATAGAGGAATTTGCGCTCCGCTTCCGTGAGCTGCGCGTCCAGGCCGGCGTCGACCGTGTCCACGGCAAGCGCGAGCGCGGCGGCATCACTTTCGAAGGCTCGCGCGGACTTGCGAAACAGATTGCGGGGAAACTGATCCAGGACTATTACCGCGGCAAGGTGCCCGCGCGCCGTCTCCAGCCATTCGAGAGGAACCTCGTCCGCGATGTCTTTTTGCAGTTCCGCAAACCGGGTGCGAATAGCATCATCGACACCGTCGTCGCGCGTCCACCACTGCTCGGGCCGCAGCTCACCGAACCAGAAGCGCAGGACGCGGGCCGCCGCCTCGGGCGGTTGTGTTTTGGGATGTAATGTCATGCCTTCGCCGCAAATCGTTGCATAGATGTCATATTATCCAAAAACATCGGTCATCGGTTCGGCTTTGTTGCTTGACCCGAACCTCCCGACGCGCATTCTAAGCGCCATGATGCGGAGTATTTTATCATCTGTGCTTGCGATTCTCGCGGTCACTATTCTGGCTGGCGGCTGCGGCGGCGGCCGGCTGGGCTTTGGTGACAAAACCGAAGACGCGGCGCCTAAAACGGTCGATCTCGCCCGTCCCAACACGCCTTCCGCCCGCGCGGTTCAGGTCGCATGGACTGCGGCGCGCGCGCAATATTGCGCTTTCGGCATGAACCGCGAAAAGCTGCGCTCCGACTATCTGGCCTACGAGACGGCTCAAGGCGCAACGCCGGAGCAGGCCCAGGGCATTGCCCGCCATTATGACACGACGTTCGAGGCCTTCTACGCCCGCATCCGGGGAATTCCCAACTATTGCACGCGCGCCCGGATCGAGGGAATCCGGCCCGATATCAATCGCCACCTGCGCGGGGACTACACGCCCTCACCGCGCAGACCGGCGCCGGCCGAGCAGGATTTTGCCCTGCCCAGGGCGCCCGAAGGCGCCTTTGACAGATACGACAAGGATCCGGCGGGGCACGAAGACAATTAGCGCGGCAGCCGTTTGGCGATGTGAAACAGGATAAACACGGTGACGGCGAAGAAGGCGCCGCTGCTCAGCCACAGCAGTGCCACCCATAGCGTCGACCAGAACTCCATCACGTCCCCCCGTTGCGTTCGGACAGCGAACCGGCGATAAATCCGCCAAGCGAGAGCGCAATCGCGGCAAATCCGATCTCGGGACCCGAAAGGCCGCTCAGTCCAAGGGCGTCCTTGATCGGCGCCAGACCGATAATCGCGGCGAAGCCAAAAATGAGCGCCCACAGCGCGCCGCGCCGCGTCGCGCCTTTCCAGTATAGCCCGCCGGCCAGCAGAACGATGCCTGAGCAGAAATAAATCGATCCCGATACGGCCAGATAGTCCCAGATATCCTCGCTCCCCTCGTAAATCAGACCCCAATAGAGTTCATAAGCGGCAATCGCGACGATCAGGAGCCGGGTACCGAGTTTTTGCGCAGTCTCGCTGTCCACCGTGCCGAAAATAGGTCCGATCACGTCGCGGGAGAGTATCGAGGCCCAGCAGAACAGATAGCTGTCCTGTGTCGACATGAAGGAGGCGAACATGGCAACCGCCAGAAACGCCAGCAAGGGTCCCGGCATCGAATGGCCCAGCATCAGCGGTGTCGCGACCAGATCGGCATCGCTTCCATGCGCCTGCAAAAGCGAACTCGGCCCCAGGCCGGGCAACGCGAAATAGCAGAAGGCCATGACGCCGAGAAAGGCGGGAATGATCATGCGGGAGAGAAAAATCACCGAAGCGATCAGATAGGCCGGCTGCACGGTTTCTTCCTTTTCGATGCACAGCGCGCGGGTCAGCGCGGTCGGCCAGATCGCCGCGGAAACGACACCGGCGACGAGGACCATCCACATCACATAGCTGGCGCCGAAATTCGGGTTGGTGAAGGGATCGAAACCGGCCGCGCCCTTTTTCTCCGCGATCAGCGCCACCGCCTGGTCCATCGGAATAAGGGAATTGAGGAAAAACACCGCCGCCAGCAGCCCGGCGGCCAGCAGCACGAACTGGAAAATATCCGTGATGATGACCGAGCGCATGCCCCCGTAACAGGTGTAGGCAACGCTGACGACGATCAGCGAAATCATCAGAATGTTGACGTCGATGCCGACGCCCTTGGCCGCCAGCATGGCGGCGAGAAAGGACGAGGCAACCTTGAGAAACAGCCCCATATTCAGGATGCCGCCGAGCGCCATGACGATGGCGCCGAAAATACGGATATCACGCCCGAAGCGTTGCTCGTAATATTCCGGCAGGGTGAGGACGCCGGTGCGCCGGATCGGTTTCACGACAAATCCAAGCAGCCCGACAAAGGCACAGCCGATAAGTGCGGCGAGGCCGATATGGAATGCGGAGAAGCCCTCGTTGAAGCCCTTCTGCGCGTTATAAGCGATGGTAATCAGGCCGATCTCGGTGGCGCCGAGCGTCGCGATGGCGGTGCCGAGACCGAGGTCGCGCCCGGACACGAAGAACTCCGACAGACCTGTCGAATGTCCGGTCCTGCGGCGGTGAGAGAATATAATGAGAGCGATATAAATACTTGAAAACAATACGAGAAACAGGACTGTCGAATCGCTCATGAAATCCACCTCCACGCGCGCCAGTTTGGCCGTTCAGGCGTTGCAAGGGAACAAAATAGTCACGGCCCGGAAACAGGCGCGAATTTACTGATCACCAGCCAGGGTTGCCGGCTGATCGGTATCGGGCACCGTCTCACCGGCGATTTCAGCGGGCATCGGGTCGACCGCGGTAGCGCGCGCCTCCGCTGCCGAGAGCGGAGTCTCAAGCTCCGACGAGAGCGAATTATTCGCCGCGATCTGCTCGCGCGCGTAACCGGCCAGCTTTTCCATCGCCGCATCCGGCATGTCGCCGACAAGAAGGGTCGTCAGGTTTTCCTGCCGCCATTGCGCGGCGGCCATGCCGTCGCTTCGGCTGAGGGCGATTGGCGTGTCCGCGCCTTCGTCCCAGCGCGTGTAAAGTGCGACCGGCTCCCCTTTGAGCGGAAGATAAGCAATCTGAACGATGACCTCGCCCTGACGCTCGAGGACCTGCGCGCGCTTGAAGGTCAGGCCCCTGGTGCCAAGGTCTGGAATCTGGATTTCGGCACCGACCAGGTTGCCAAGGTGGAATCGGACCAGATCGATATTCGCCTGGCTTTCGAGCCCGACCGAAAAGGTATCGCGGCCGAAAAGCGTGTGCGTGATGATCACGTCGTCCTGCCAGTCGCGCGCTGTCGATGCGCCCGTTACCACCGGCACCCGGGCTTGAGGCGTAAGGCCGCTCGGGTCGGGGATGGCGCGCAGTGCATATCCGCCGACGGCGCCAGCCATGAGCAGGCAGACAGCTCCCCCGATAAAGGCGATCGCGCCGCCGCGCCGCAGCAGGCCGAACGCGCTTTGCCGCCTCTCGGGCACAGGATCGTCGGCGATCCCCGTCATCGCCGCCAATTCATCGGCGAGCATGGCGTCGAAAGCCGCCTCCAGCCGAGTGTGCGCCGCGCGCATCGCCTCGACGCGTTGCGCGGCTACCTCGTCCTGCTCAAGAACGCGTTCGACGGCCTTCGATTGATCGCGCGCCAGCTGTCCATCGACATAGGCCACCAAGAGTTCGTCGCTCAATTCCGTCATTAGCTTGCCTGCCGTTGGTTTGGATAAAGTGATGCGACCGGGGCACCCTGGCCCGCGGCGCCCTCTGATGGTCCGGTCAGCCCGATATGCGCGGAAAGCGCCCGCGCAGCGCGCTCAATAACTGTCTGGGGCGTAGTATCGAGTATCAGCGCGGCGTCCTCGTAGGAGAAACCCTCGCCATAGACCAATAGCGCGGCGCTGCGTTGCTGGGGTGGCAGTTTGGCCAGAAGACCGACTGTCGCGACGATCTCGCCGTCCGACTTCGCAGCGCCCGAAAAGGCGGCAAGGAACAGGGTTCCATCGCCCCGGCCCTGCGCGATCGGATCATCGTGGTCCCGCAGCGCCTCGAGCCAGTGCGCATAGAGTTCGGCGAAAGCCCAACGGTCGAACGGCGTGCCGCGCTGAAACCGGTGACTATCGGCCAGCATTGCCTGACAGGCTGTCCGTAACAGCGAATCACACGCCGCCCGGTCACCTGCCAATATGCCCGCGAAGCGGCGCAGACGTGGCAGCAGGCTAACCAGCTTAAGTCTCGTTGAATCCCCTGCTTTTTCCCTTTGCACCATGTCCCGCCGCCGCTCGTGACCGTTGGCGCCTCGACCACCGCGCGAACGTCACGCGCGCAATAGTCCGCACGAATCACAAGATACCATATTTCGCGGTCATCTACCCTGTAGAACCCCGACATATTGTGTTCGATCAAGCCTTTGGCAGCTTATGCTGGCCGCCAGGCCAGGATTCAATCGGCATCAGGCGTTTATCGTGAGCGACGAATGGGCTATGCGAAGGCACATAAAGGCTGCCCGACTGCGGCAACACGCGGCATAAAATGACTGAAGAAACCAAAGAGCAAACGCAATCGAAGGTCCGTGAGGCCACGCCCGAGCCGGCCGAAGCCACCCCGGCCGCCGGCAGCGGCCCGACCGGCAGACAGGTGGCCGTGGCGCGCCGCGGTGGAGTGGCGGCGGGCCGCAAAATTGTTCTCGCGCGTCAGCAGCTTAGCCATGGAGCAAAGTCCCTCAAGGCATCCGCCGGACCGTTTGCGACGAAATCAACGGCCATTGTGAAACGCCGGACAACGCAAGTGGCGGTAAGGCTGCGCCGCTTGAACAGGCAGCGCACCGGACCGGCGCTATCACGGTCGGGACGCTGGATAGTGCAGCGGCTTCATCCGCGGTCCATTGGCCGCGACTACCGACGCATTCTGCTGTTTGTTCACAACAGGGTTTTGGACTGGGGCATCGACTCACTCTTCTTTGTCCCCACACGCGGCCGTGTTCGTCTGGTTGGCCTGAGCATTCCAAGCCAGGTCCGCGGCACGGGTCACGATTACAGGCCGACGCCAAGCCGCGTCTTTCGCTGGGCCATGTCGGTCTTGCCGGAGCCGCTCAATGACAGGGCATTCGTGGACTATGGCGCCGGCCGCGGGCGCGTGCTGCTCATGGCCTCTCACTACCCGTTCGAGAAAATTTGCGGCGCCGAAATCGCGCGTGAGCTCCACGAAAGTTGCGAAATGAACATCGCACAATATCCGCGATCGCTCATGAAATGCCGCGATGTGGAATGCGAACTGGGCCGGGCGACGACGTTTCCAACTCCCGGCCAGCGCACTGTTTTTTACTTTTTCGATCCCTTTGATCGAAGCGTTTTCGAAAAGATTCTGGCGCGTATCGCACGGTCCTACAAACGCGACCGGCGCGAGTTACACCTGATCTGTATCGATATGGACGAACAGAAAAGCGTGGAGGCGCAGGGCATCTTTCACCCGGTTCGCTTTCCCGTTGAAGAAAGGCTGAAGATAGCGCTCTTCAGCCCCTACTCGATCCGGGTCTACAAAACCGATCCGTAACAGCTTCGCACTCGCGCGCCATCAGGAGCGCACGACGAGGACCGAGCAGCCGGCGTGACGGACAACGCGCGCCGCCGTGCTGCCCAACAGATAATCCGTCAAGCCGGGAAGATGCGACGCCACAATGATCAGCTCGGCCCCCATTTGCTTGGCTTCTTCGAGAATCTCATGATGCGCGACGCCGTCGCGAACAGCCGTCCTGTATGACCCTGCTTTCAGGCCGCAATTTTCCGCAATGGCGCCAAGCTGTTTATTCGCGGACTCGACGGCTTTTTCGACATAGCCGGACGGCAACTGGGCGGCCACGAGATTGGGCACATCGGCAATCACGGACAAAAGAGTAATTTCGGCTTTCTCCCCGTCCACAATTTTTGCCGCCGCGCCAAGCTCGATTTTACCGGATTCGGGATGCGAAACGTCGACCGGCACCAATATCTTCCTATACATGCGTGTCCTCCCCCGCCGCGGCGGCTCATATTCAGGCTGATTCAGAGGGAACTATGGGACAGACCATCCCCCGCTGGCCAAACATCGTCTCCAACACACAGGTAGTCACTCTCTCAGGCAAGCACAATATCGTATCGATGGGCGGGAGTGCCGCTGTAGATCGCGCGATCGCCGTCGCCGCGCCGCGCATCACGCGCCAGGCTCTGAAACAGCGCATCGCGCCGTTCGTCGCTTCTTCGCCCGGGAATTATATCTGGGTGACCGGATCACGTCCGGTGGTTTGGCCAACCGTCAAATGACGTCAGGGCTGGTTGACCCGCGGCGCGCTCCCCGCGCTACTTCACGCCGAGTTTTTTCTGCAGGCTGGACGAGGAGGTTGTGTACTGAAAGGTGAGCTTCTTGTCCGGATAGACAATCCGGTGCGCTTCCTGCGCCATCAGCGCCGCCTCGTGAAACCCGGAGAGAATGAGTTTCAGCTTGCCGGGATAAGTGTTGATGTCGCCGACCGCGAATATGCCGGGCTGGCTGGTCTGAAATTTCTCGGTATCGACTGGAATCAGATCCTCATGCAGGTTCAACCCCCAGTCGGCGACCGGACCCAGTTTCATGGTCAGCCCGAAAAACGGGAGCAGCGTGTCGCATTCATGCCTGGAAGACACGCCATCATTGTCCCGGATCGTCGCCGCCTCAAGAATGCCGCCGCTACCGTGAAGTTCCATGACCTGACCGAGCGTGAAGTTGATCTTGCCGGCATCCGCCAGCGCCATCACCTTGTTGACGGAATCCGGCGCAGCGCGGAATTTTTCGCGGCGGTGCACCAGCTTGATCGAGTTGGCGACGGGTTGGAGATTCAGCACCCAGTCGAGCGCGGAATCGCCCCCCCCGGCGACAACGATGTTCCGCCCCCGAAAATCCTCGATCCGGCGAACCGCGTAAAAAACGGACGTGGCCTCATACGCCTCTATGCCGGCAAGCGGGGGGCGCTTGGGCGTGAAGGAACCGCCGCCGGCGGCGATAATAACGATCTTGGCATGGAACCGGGTGCCGATATCGGTCACCAGGAGAAAGGAACCGTCGTCCTGAGGTGCAAGCGTCTCGACCCTTTGCTGGAGATGAAATTCCGGCGCGAAGGGCTTCGCCTGTTCAAGCAGCCGGTCGGTCAGTTCCTGCCCCGTGACCACCGGCAGTCCCGGAATGTCGTAAATCGGTTTCTCGGGATACAGCTCCGCACATTGCCCGCCGGGCTTGTCGAGAATATCGATAAGATGAGCCTTGATATCGAGCAGGCCCAGTTCGAAGACGCAGAACAGGCCGACCGGCCCGGCGCCAATAATCACGGCATCAGCGGTGATCTCGCGGCCATCCATGATTCTCCCCGAACCCTTTCTAGAACTGCTTTTCCGGCACTCTGACCACAAGCCCGTCCAGGGCGCCCGTGATCTTGATCTGACAACTCAACCGGCTTGTCGGGCGCACGTCGAAGGCAAAATCGAGCATGTCTTCTTCCATTTCCTCGGGCTCGCCGGTCGCCTCCTTCCAGGCTTCCTCCACATAGACATGGCAGGTTGCGCAGGAACAGGCTCCGCCGCATTCCGCCTCGATGCCCGGGATCTGGTTCTTTACCGCCGTTTCCATAACGGTCATACCCGCATCGGCCTCGACGACATGTTCGGTTCCGTTATGCTCTATATATGTGATCTTCGGCATTATTCGGCGCTCAGCTGGAAGCTGTTTTTTGTCCTTCGACATCCTGGAATGAAAATACTGGGCGGGTAGAAAAAATCCTTGCTGCTCCGGGCACTCCGATTACCCGTTACCATGGGAAAATCCGCCCGGTTAATTCCAGACCGGCATCCTATAGGACAATCGCCGTGCGACTACCAGCCCCAACAGCACGCGCGCGCTTGCCGTGCATAATCACCCGCACGCGCTATCAGCGATGAAAAGTGGAAAATGCTCAGCCGTCGGCAAGAAGAGATTCGATATAGCTGTTGGCCTCGCGGATATCATCTTCCAGCGCGGCCACCACGTTTTCTCGCTTGCTCCGAAGCTTCTTACCCTCAACTTTTTCCGCCACCTCCGCGCTGGCAACAACATTCCAGGCGCCGATGCCCTTGGCGGATCCCTTGATTGTATGCGCGGCGTCATGCCACGATTTTTCGGTCATGGCTTCCTTCAGGCGAGTCAGATAGATGGCTGACTGCGTCAGGAAAAGCTCAAGAACCTCGCGTTCCAGCGAGCGGCTGCCAAGCGTGTAGCGCGCCAGATGTACGAGATCGACTGGCTTTTCACAAAACAGATTCGAATTCCGACCGTCCGCCCCGGCGGAAACGGTTTCGGCGCTAGCACCCATGGTATTTATCTCCCCATACCGCAGTCAGCTTTCGGGCGCACCAACGCGCCTGGAATCAGGCGTTTTTGTGATGCCGACCGCATACCCTGTGCGTCAATCAGACCGACCGTGATACCAGCCTAAAAAACGGGGAATAATATCGGGTTAAGGCAAGGTGCGGCGCGTTCGCCAAATCACACCTGAAAATCGCTTCTCCGGAGATCATCGGACGACCATCAACAACAACTGTTTTTCGTTTTAGTTCAATGATTTGCCCATGCGCATGGGAGGCCGTAAAGGATAATTCATGATCACTCTTTTTTTGGCCTCAAAACCATACTAGACATGGTTAACTAACTGTTTGCGCGGGGGCGCGGTTCCAGGCCATGAGACAAAAGGCCGCCCAGGCTGGAGAGATGTCCGGCCAGAGGCATCGAACGCAGTTCAATTAAGGGATGCAACCCGGCGACGATTGACCTAGGATCGGTTTCAGAGTGGGTGGTATCTGGTGAGCGAACAATCGAAAGTACGGGTCGTGGCACAAAGTCCTATAAGTTCAGCGAGCGCGGCGGCATCCGCCGACAAGGAAGCGAAAGAACCGGAATCCGGCGTCGGCAAAGAAGCGAAAGAGCCGCCCACACTTTCGGAAAAGCTTGAATCCTCGCTCGCTGCGGCGGCCGAAACACCTTCCAAAGGCGCCGGCGAAAAACCGGCCTCTGGCCGCAGACCGACACAATCGGCCCGAACGCACATCGCGGCCAATGACGATCTGCCCTCGATCGGCGGTCTCATTTATGCGTTGCAGCAGCGCCCGTCACGCTCGCCCTTCCTCGTCGCCTTCGTGTGCTCGCTCGTATGGCTCGTGCTGGGCGGCGGCGCCGGTTGGGCGATGGTGCGGGAAAATATAGAGACGATCTCGGGATTTGGAGATTTTATACAGCACCCGGTTGCTCTGATCGTGGCCGCCACGGTCGTCGTTCCAATCGCGCTTTTCTGGTTCCTTGCACTGCTCGTATGGCGGGCGCAGGAACTTCGCCTGATGGCGTCGGCGATGACCGAGGTCGCGGTCCGCCTTGCCGAGCCGGACAAGATGGCGGAGCAGTCCGTGGCATCCCTGGGCCAGACCATCAGACGCCAGGTCGCTGCCATGAATGACGCTATTTCGCGCGCGTTGGGCCGGGCCGGCGAACTTGAAGCGCTGGTTCACAATGAGGTTGCGGCGCTGGAAAACTCCTATGGCGAGAATGAAGTCAGGATCAGGCGCCTGATCGACGAGTTGTCGAGCGAGCGCGAGGCGCTCGCCAATAATTCGGAGCGCGTGAGCGACACCCTGCGCGGGGTCGGAAGCCAGGTCGCACAGGACATCTCGACGGCAAGCGAGCTGGTGACAAAAAAGCTGGCCGAATCGACCTCCACAATTGCCGACTCGCTAACCGCCAAGAGCGGGAAAATCACCGCTGCGATGACCGCGGCCGGCACGGCGATTGACGGCAAGATCGCGGAGCGCGGCGCCAAGCTGACGGAGGCAATTCAAGCCACCTCGCAAAAGGCGGCCGACGCTGTCGACGTAAAGGCGAACGCGCTGTTCCAGTCCCTCAACACTGTCGGCGACAAGCTTGCGAAGGATGTGCCCGGGCTGCTGGAACGGCTCGACGGGGAACAGAAACGCCTGAACACCATTATTTCCGCCGCCAACCAGAATTTCTCGGCGCTGGAAACAGCGTTGGCCCAGCGCACGACAAAACTGGATACGACGCTCAAGGAGCGCGCCCAGGATATTACGACATCGCTTGCCCAGAATACATCGGCGATCGATACCGCTTTGCAGAAGCGCACGGCGGAATTGGCGGGGTCCCTGAACGAGCGCGTCTCGGCGATGGATGCCACGCTGAAGAAGCGGACGGACGAATTGACCGGGTCTTTGACCCAGAAGGCGGCAATCGTGGATTCCGCGCTGAAGAAGCGGACGGCGGAATTGACGGGTTCCCTGACCGAGCAGGCGGCAATCGTGGATTCCGCGCTGAAGAAGCGGACGGCGGAATTGACGGGTTCGCTGACCGAACGCGTCGCGGTTATGGATTCAACGCTGAAGAAGCGCACCGATGACATCAAAGCCTCGCTCGCCGAGCGCATCCAGGCCCTTGACAACACGGTCAAGCAGCAGGCGGCGTCTATCGAGCAGTCGCTCAACAAGAACACGATGGCGTTGAGCCAGGTGTTTGCCGAAGGCACGAATGCGGTAAATCGCTCGGCCGCGGATATGGCTCAGCATTCGACCAAGGCGACGGAGAATATGAACAACCAGGCCCATACGCTGAGGAGCGTTTCGAAGGGCCTTCTCGACCAGATCCACAGCCTTACGCAAAGATTCGAGCAGCAGGGTCATTCCATCATGACAGCGGCGAACGCGCTCGACTCCTCCAACTCCAAGATCGATTCAATCCTCGAGCGGCGCCATACGGAAATCTCCACCCTGCTGGATATGGTGAGCGGTAAGGCACAGGATCTCGATCAGATGATGCGCTCCTACACCGGCATTATCGAATCGTCGCTGACCAATGTCGAATCGCGCGCCAAGGAAATCAGTGCAAATCTTGTCCAGGAGTCGACCAGCCAATCCCGGGCCACGATCGAGGAAATCGAACGGCTGCGAGCAGACACGCGCACTCACACAAGCAAGGCTGTGCAGGAACTGCAGGGGAGCTTCGAGGGAATTACCCAGCAGGTTGCGCACCAGCTTGGCGCTCTGACCCAGCAATTTGGCAAGACGACGCACGAAATGCGCACGACCGCGACCCAGACCGCGGGCGAAATCGAGACGACGCGTCAGGAGCTGCAACGCAGGATGCGCGATCTTCCGCAAGAAACCAGGCAAAACACCGAAACGATGCGGAAGGCGATTACGGAGCAACTGCGGGCGCTGGATTCGCTGTCGGCGATCGTTTCGGAGCAGCAGCGCCAGCCCGCGATCACGGCGCAACCGCCGGCTGTTCCGCAATCCTACGACAATTCACTCCGCGGCAACGGAGCAGGTCCGGGAACGCAACTTCCCCTCGCCGGTCCGTCAGCCCAAACCCCTGCCTATGGTCAGCCCAGACAACAGGATTTCCCCGCCTTGTCTCACGACACCCGCGAGACGGAGAATTTGCAGTCGGTAACTAGTTCCCTGGCGCAAAGGCTTGCCGGCGGCGCGCGACAGGTTGTAGCAGCCGCGCAGCCCGCCGCCGCAACACCCGCTCCCGCAGGCGCTCCCCCGCATGCACAGGGCGGCGTACGCATAAAGAGCGGACCGCCGCCGCAGCAGCAGGACCGTGCCGGTGACTCATGGTCAGTCGGCGATCTTCTGGCGCGCGCATCGCAACCGGCGCACAATAACGGAATGGCGACACAGCAGCAGCGCCCGCCGGCGCCCCCGTCGGGCGCGGAGTTGCGACTGACGGATCTCGCGCGCGCAATCGACCATGGCACAGCGGCGGACGTCTGGCAGCGTTTCCAGCGCGGAGAGCGCAATATTTTCTCGCGTCAGCTCTACACCCATGACGGTCAGGTGGCGTTCGATGAAATTTCTGCACGCTACCAGCGCGACCCCGATTTCCAATCGACGGTGAACCGCTATATTGGCGATTTCGAAAGGCTCTTATCCGATGCCGAGGGCAATGACCAAGATCCCGCCGTCGTTCAGAATTACCTCACCTCGGAAACCGGCCGCGTCTATCTCGTGCTCGCCCATGCAAGCGGACGCCTGAACTGATCCCCTGGCGGATTTAAGGCAAGGTACGGAATCGCGGCGTCGCGCAGGATGCGAAATTCCGCCGCCGGACAGGCGCACGCCCGGCGAACCTCGGATAAAATAATGCGGATTTATTTGGTCAGCGGCGCCGCGCGGCAACCCAGGGAATCACGTCATGCATGACCCCGTCGAACGACTGGTTCAGCGATACGACCATTTCATTGACGTTGGTTGCGCTTGTCGGAACGCTTGAATCGAAACCGCGTGAAGCCAGCATCCGGCCGTTATCGCCGTCTATGATTTTCACAAAAATGCTTGCCCGCGCCTGCGCCTGACCGTTTTCGAGTTCAATCTGGAAAGCACGCACCTCCGATGCCAGTTCGAAATCCGCATCGAGACGGTCTGCCCGCGATCCCACCGCGCTCACCAGCCCGGTATTCTGAAACGCCTCGACCATCCGCGCCTGAATCAACCGCGGCAACCGGTCGCCCCAGGCGGCGCCTTTGTAGTAGGTAATCTGGGCCGGCCCGGGCTTGACCATGATCCGGTCGGTTTCCAGCGACCGCACAGCCGATGGCTCATTGACAACGAGCTGAAATTTCGCAGGTTTGGGCGCCGTCAGCGTCATGACACGCGGCGCCATGAGATCGAAGGTCGCGGGAGGAGGCGCGCCAGCGCAACCGCTCAGCATAAGGCCGGCAGAAATTGCAGCTATGACGTTTCGGCGTCGCATTGGACAACCAAGTCCCCTCAAACAGCACGCGTATACCGCAACGGTTCGACGCGCACCTGCCCAAATGCCCGATAACTCAAATATCGGGACTCCCCCTAGTTACCCGGATTGTATTCCGGCACAGTCGATCCGCCAAACAAAAAACTTTGCGGATTTCGCTCGATCCGTTCCAGAACCCGGTCGAGAGTACGCGCCGCACGCCTCCCGTCCCTCATGAATAACTCAAATTCCTTAAGACCGTCCTTAGCGAAACGGGCCAGCCCGTCCGCACTGTCTCCGATGGATTT
>JAJFHO010000046.1 GCA_021775575.1 Hyphomicrobiales bacterium | reverse complement strand
GACGAGGGTGCGGCAGGACAGCGAAACAGTATAAAAGCCGTTATCCCTGCCTTCGGTCTCGTCGAAGATCGTGTTCGAGATGACCTTGCGCAGAATGTATAGCTGGCGTTCGAAATCGGAGGCGCAGTCTATTGACCCGCCGGGTGCAATGAACACCTGCTGGTGGAGCGGCTCTGTTTCAATGACTGAGTCCGGCAGGCAGCTATTGTCGCATGGCACGTCGCGCCAGCCGAGCAGGGTATGGCCCTCGTCGAGGATAGCTTGCTCTACAATCTCCCGGCAGTGCGCGCGGATCTCCGAATCTTGGGGCATAAACAGATGGCCGACCCCATATTTTCCGGGCTCGGGCAGATCGAATCCCAGCGCGGCGCACTCCTCGGCGAGCAATCGGTGCGGAATCTGCACCAGCATTCCAGCACCGTCTCCCGCCCTGGGGTCGGCGCCGGTAGCGCCGCGATGCTCGAGGTTGGTGAGTATCTGCAGGCCCTTGACGATGATGTCATGGGATTTGTCATTCTTCATATGGGCGATGAAGCCGACGCCGCAGGCGTCATGCTCGTGGCGCGGGTCGTAAAGTCCCTGCCGCCGAGCCGCCTTCGGTGAATGAGAAGCCGCCGCTCCGTCCGCTCTGTTTGGTTCTTTCTGCATCATCATTTGCCAGTCTATAGCATTTCCGCTCGCATCATTTGCGCGCTTCCGCCGCCCTCTAGCGCAGCCCTTCCGCCCCTCCTGCGCCGGTCGCCGGCGGGAGAGCTAGGCTATGCCCATCTGCATTTGGGGCCGTTAGTGGCCACGCCGGCCCGAAGAGGGCCGGTTTTTCTGGAAGGGTTTTCCCGGAGCCGGCTGTTGCGTTGCCCGGTAGTGCCCAGCAGGTTTTGTAACCCCTCCCTTGGATCGTTCCGGCGTTACGCTGGGATAGGCCCTCCCGTCAGCGCGGCGCTGGAAAAATCCCGAGCAAAGGACAGCAACACTGTCCTATTGCCGGGTCAAAATGCCAGATTTGCGACAGAATCACAAGATACATACGTCAAATCACTTTGCCGCGCACTCTGGGACCATAGCGGGACCGTGTGTCATCGCACGGGCTGTGGTGCGGCGTGGCCTGTTCGCGTTAAATGACGTTTTGGCATTCAATAACAAAACTGTGAATGCTGTAACGCATCGGTGCGCGAAGAATCTAACGTATCAAGATCGTATGATCGATCATTCTAATCCAGCTTGTTGCAAAGAAGGAACCTGTGATGAACAAAAACACGAAAACCGTATCGGCACTCGCCGTGGCCAGTGCGTTTGCCGCCTCCGTCGCCTTGGTCGGCGCCACGCCCGTCATGGCCGCCGACGAAATGGAGCAATGCTATGGCGTTGCCAAGAAGGGCGAAAATGACTGTAAGGCAGGTCCGGGTACGACTTGTGCCGGGACATCGACAGTCGACTATCAGGGCAATGCCTGGAAGCTCGTGAAGAAGGGAAGCTGCGCAAAAATATCGACGCCCGCGGGCGCAGGTAGCCTGAGCTGCCTGACTTCGCGTCCAGCAGGGAAAACGCTTCAGTGTGGCTGATTGGCATCCGTTGTGAGCCAGTCATTTGATTATCGGTTTTCAGATCCGATCCCGGCCAGCGCCGGGGTCGGCCTGAAGGCTGAGCATTTTGCGGAAATTATCGACAGCCGGCCTTCGATCGGCTGGTTCGAGATTCATGCCGAAAATTATATGGGCGAGGGCGGGCCGCCCCACCATTACCTGACCAGGATACGCGACGACTATCCCTTGTCGGTTCATGGCGTTGGTCTGTCGATCGGGGCCAACGGGCCACTGGACAAGGAGCATCTGGCCGCGCTCAAAATGGTCTGCGAGCGCTATGAGCCCGCTCTGGTGTCGGAGCATCTGGCCTGGTCGACCCATGACGGTATTTACCTGAACGACCTGCTGCCGGTCCCCTATAATGAGGAAACGCTCGGCTACGTCGCCGATCATATCGACGAGGTGCAGGAAGTGCTTGGGCGGCGCATATTGCTGGAGAACCCTTCTACCTATCTGGAATTCGAGGGCAGCGATATGTCCGAGATTGAGTTCCTGTCCGGTATCGTGAAGCGGACCGGGTGCGGGCTCCTGTTCGACGTCAACAATGTCCACGTATCGGCCACCAATCATGGCTATGACGCAGCTGGATATATTGACGCCTTTCCCGCGACCCATGTCGGTGAAATTCATCTGGGCGGATACTCGCCCGACGAGGGTGACGACGGTGAACCGCTTCTGATCGATTCCCATGGCAGTGCCGTCAGCAAAGCCGTATGGGATCTTTACACCCGGGCGATCGGGCGCTGCGGCCCAACGCCGACGCTGATCGAATGGGACAATGATGTTCCCGCCTGGAACATGCTTCTGGACGAAGCTCGCCGCGCCGACCGGATCATCGCGACACAGACGAGCGAACATGCTGTCATTGTCTGAAACCCAGACAGCCTTTGCCGCGGCCGTTCTCGACGCGGACCGCCCGGTTCCGGCGGGTATCACAAGCTACATGCGTGCCCTGCCGGAGAAGCGTTTCAACGTCTACCGCAACAATATTTATGCCAGCCTGATCGATGTCCTCGAAGGGCGCTTTCCGGTGGTTGCGCGCCTGGTTGGCGAGGAGTTTTTTCGCGCAACCGCGAAAGCCTATGTGAGCAATCAACCGCCCGTCTCGCCGGTGCTGATGCGTTACGGGGCAACATTCGCGGCTTTTCTGGATGGCTTCGAGCCGGTGGCGGACCTGCCCTATGTTGGTGACGTAGCACGGTTGGAATGGGCCTGGAACGCGGCCTATCACGCCGCCGACGCCGAAGCCGTGAGCATCGACGAGCTGTCCGACGTGCCCGCGGATCAGGCCGACGCCCTTCAGTTCACGCTGCATCCCAGCCTGCATATTGTCTGCTCGCTCTGGCCGATAGTGACAATCCTGGCCGCCAACAGCGGTGAAGAGGAACCCGAACCCATTGACGCGAGCGCCGGCGGCGAGGATGCGCTTGTCGTGCGGCCCGCGCTGTCGGTGGAGGTGCGCAGGCTGCCGGATGGCGGGGCGGCCTTCATCGGCAGCATTGCGCGCGGGGCCACGATTGGTGAGGCCGCGGACGTGGCGATTGAAGCGTCGGATGGGTTCGATCTGCAGGCCAACCTCACCGGCCTGATCCAGAGCGGTGCGATTGCCGCAATCAGAATGTCGTGACGCTATCAATGCTGGGGAGAACAGGAAAATGAGCAATAGAGACGGTGGCCCGAGGGGTCTTATTAATTCGGTCATGTGCTTGTATGAATGCATTCCGCCCGACGTCATCGCCCTATTGGCGCGCGGTATCGTGGGTATGGTCTTCTGGCTGTCCGGGCGCACCAAGGTGGACGGGTTCGCGCTCAAGCCATCGACATTTTTCCTGTTCGAGAATGAGTATAAATTGCCGGTCATTCCACCCGATATCGCCGCCTATATGGCGACCGCGGCGGAGCATGCCCTTCCGATACTGCTGTGGCTGGGT
Source organism: Hyphomicrobiales bacterium (assembly GCA_021775575.1). Lineage (GTDB taxonomy): Bacteria > Pseudomonadota > Alphaproteobacteria > Rhizobiales > Methyloligellaceae > JAJFHO01. The sequence continues at coordinate 29,907 of JAJFHO010000046.1, read as the reverse complement.
CTGGCAACGCGGCTGAGCGCCACGGGGCTGCTTTTGATGACCCTGACAATCCAGCTCTTCGTTTATCCGAATGCCTATGTGACGCACGGGCTGTGGGCGATCGGGCTGCTGTATTTGATGAAATATGGTCCGGGGCGGCTATCACTCGATCACCTGCTGCGGAAACGCGGTGGAGAGGCGTAGGCTGCTCATCGCGCATTCGTGCTCCGTGGGGTGATTTCGTGGCCCGTTCTATTCTTCCCTTTGGCAGTTGGCGTTCCCCGGTTAGCGCGGAGATGGCGGCGGGAAAGTCGCTACGCTTCGGGATGCTCACCAGCGACGGAGAGGCCGTATATTGGAGCGAAAGCCGGCCCGAGGAGCGCGGGCGCGGCGTTATCATGCGTGCCGGCCCGGATGGCCCGGCCGAAGATATCCTCCCTGCGCCCTGGTCGGCGCGCACGCGCGTCCACGAATATGGCGGCGGCGAGTTCCTCGCCAAAGATGGCTCGGTCTGGTTCGTGGAGGCGGAGAGCCAGGACATTTTCGCCCTTGTGCCCGGGGGCGAACCGACACGGCTGACCGAGGCCGCCGATATCCGCTTCGCCGACATGACCCTGGACAGCCGGCGGCGCCGATTGATCTGCGTCGGCGAGCGGCATCCCGCCGGCACGGGCCATGCCTATCCGGAAAATTTTGTGGCGGCCATTCCCTTGGGTGAAAACCCGGAGGCGCCGGTGGAGAGCCTGGTTTCCGGCGGCGATTTCTACGCCGCACCACGCGTCAGCCCGTCTGGCGACGCTCTCGCGTGGCTGTCCTGGGATTTGCCGGATATGCCCTGGGAGACAGCCGCCCTCTACGTCGCCCCAATCGGCACCGATGGCGCTATCGGGACGCCGGAGCGGATTGCCGGGGGAGATGGCAGCGCCGTGTTCCAGCCCGAATGGGACGCGGAGGGAAGACTGTATTTCGTCTGGGACGAGACAGGCTGGGGCAATCTCTATGTCTGGGACGGTAACACCTCCCATTGTGTGGCGCCGCGCGAGGCGGACCTTGTGCGGCCGCTCTGGGTATTCGGGATGCGGTCATACGCGATCCTGGGTGACGGCCGCATTGCCGCTGCCTATCTCGACGCCGGCGAGAGCCAGCTCCAGCTGATCGACCCCGCCAGCGGCGGCAGCGAACCGCTCGAAAGCGGTTTGCGCGGCATCGACTCGCTCGTGGCTTTCGGCGCTGAGCTGGCTGTAATGGGCGCAAGCGATCTGGCCGCGCCCGCCGTCGTCCGGTTGCCGCTCAAAGGCGGCGCGAGCGAGATGCTGCGCGCGAGCATGGAACCGGTCCTTGCTCCGGAAGATATTTCCGCCGCGCGGACGCTTGAAATCGAGTGCGGCGGCGAGCCGGTTTATGCGCTCTACTATCCTCCCGCGAGCGCGTCCTGCGCCGCGCCTGAAGGCGAGCTGCCGCCCGTGATCGTCACCGCCCATGGCGGGCCGACGGGCCGGGCCGACCGGGGTTTCAAGATCAGGACGCAATATTGGACGAGCCGCGGTTTCGGCGTATGCGATGTCGACTATTCCGGAAGTGCTGGATATGGGCGCGACTTCCGCAGACGGCTCGACGGGAAGTGGGGAATAAGCGACGTTGCCGATGTCGCGGCGGCGGCGCGCACGCTCATCGCCCGCAAACTGGCCGACCCGAAGCGAATGGTCATCGCCGGCAGCAGCGCCGGCGGGTTCACCGTCCTGCTCGCCCTGGCCAAACATGACCTTTTCGTTGCCGGCGCCTGCAGCTACGGCGTCTCCGATCTGGCTCAATTGCAGCGCATCACCCATAAATTCGAGGGCGGATATCTTTACCGCCTTACCGGATCGACGCCACGGGATTGCGATGAAATCTTTGCCAACCGTTCGCCTGTTCAGCTGGCCAAGAAAATCGATGCGCCGGTGATCTTCTTTCAGGGACTTGACGACAAGGTCGTTCCGCCGCAGCAATCCCGTTCGATTGCCGGCACACTCAAGCGGCGCGGCGTTCCGGTTGCCTATTATGAATTTCCCGGAGAAAGCCATGGGTTCCGGCAGGCGAAGACGATCCTGTCTGTCCTGACGCTGGAATACGCTTTCTACTGCCATATTCTGGCGATCAAGGCATCGGAACCGCTTCCCGGCGTCACAATGGATAATTGGTGAGCCTGAGCATCGCCTCGAGGCGCTCAACCCCAAGTAGAGCCCTGCGACTTTTGAGTGCATTATCTATTTATACTTGCTTAAGTTGTGCTTGCTAGCGTTCACATGCAATGAATGAAACACCGGAGCCACTGGACGATTTCTGCTACATGGAGATGCATTCGGAGGAATGCGACGCGATGCGCGATGCCGGTGAAAGCATGGCGCAGTTTCAATCCGGGTTAACGCCGGACACTCGCACGCTGCTTGAGTCGATAAGGGGCTTGAGGCACGACGTGGACGCGGCCAAGGCGGCTGGAGAATGCGCGTCAAGCCGACAATCGCTTCATTCCGCCTATGCAATGGTCCACAAGATCGTGCTCGATCCGCGATTTCCGGGCAACGACAAGGTTTTGCTTGCCGCGGCGCGCATTGTCAACGCGGTCGACCATCGCGATGTCGAGCTGGAAAGAGTGCTGTCCTGCATAAAGACCTCGCTCAACGTGATCGAGTCGGAGCTCGCCGCCAACGATAGACAGGTAGCCGAGAGCCACACTTCGTTGAAATATGACGAGGTGTGAGCCCGGTTTGGCGCTAAGCGCTCGGGTGAGTGCGGGCGACGCAGACGAGACGATGCCATGCAATGCGGGCGCCCCGGAAAGGCGCCCGCAAATATTTGTTATAACGGGCCGGAGCGACAGGCCCGGCACATGACAGGTTTTAGGACTTGTCCGCGATTGCCTTGCCGTTGGTATCGGATTTGACAATCTTGATGCTACGGGGCTTCATCGCCTCGGGCAGTTCGCGCACGAGGTCGACGTGAAGCAGGCCGTTCTCAAGCGCCGCGCCCTTTACCTCGACATGGTCGGCCAGCTGAAAACGCCGCTCGAAGGCACGCGTCGCAATCCCGCGGTGCAGATATTCCGCGCTATTTTCCGCCGACTTCTGCTCTCCGCGGATCGTAACGGCATTCTCCTTGACGTCGATATTGAGGTCTTCCTCCTTGAAGCCGGCAACCGCCATCGTGATGCGGTATTCGGTCTCGCCGAGCCGCTCGATATTGTAGGGCGGATAACTCGGTGTTTCGCCGTCGAGGGGCGCGAGTGAATCGAACAACGACGCAAGACGGTCGAAGCCAACGGTGGATTTATAGAGTGGTGAAAGGTCGAAATGTCTCATCGCATATCCTCCTGATGAAGCGACATGGTCCATGTGCCCGCCGCAATGGCCGGGCAACTATTGTTTTGACGCAGCCTTTCAGCGGCCTGCGTCATGCTGGATATAGGAACGCTCCCCGTAGGTTTCAAGAGGTTTATGTCACTGAAATATATAATTAAAATTTCCGATCTTATGCTGAACCTGCTCGCCGGCTTGCGATCGTTGTTTGCACCGCCGGAAGCCCGATTGTGGCAAGCAGTTGATGACAAGGGCTTGCGGCTTGATATAACCGGCAAGCTTCGGACCGGGGCGTAGCAGCAAAGGACGGGCATCGCGATATGGATCTTGTCGGCATAGCGCGCAATCCAGTGCCGGCGGGCGCGGTGGTCGCCGGACTCGCGTCTTTCGACGGGCTGCGTTTGCGCACCGCGCGTTGGCGCGCTTCGGCCGGCGCCAGCAACGGGACGGTGTGCGTTTTCACGGGCCGCGGCGAATTCATCGAAAAATATTTCGAAACCATAGACGACCTGCGCCGGCGCGGTTTCGCCGTCGCCATAATGGACTGGCGCGGCCAGGGCGGATCGCAACGTAAGCTCAAGAATCGGCGCAAGGGCCATGTTGAGGATTTCAGCGAATATGAACGCGATGTTGAAACCTTCATGACTGAAACGGTGCTGCCGGATTGTCCGCCGCCTTATTTTGCGATGGCTCATTCAATGGGTGCGAATGTTCTTCTGCATGCGGCTCGCCACCGTGACTGCTGGTTCGACCGAATGATTATGACCGCCCCTATGCTGCAGCTGGCGAAACTCCCGCTATCCACGGCCGCAATGGCCGCGATCGCTGAAGTTGCCGTCTTTCTTGGTTTGGGCGATGCCTATATTCCCGGCGGGAAGAATGCTGGCTGGGAGTCCGAGCCATTTGAAAATAATCTGCTGACCACCGACAAACGCCGATGGACCCGCAACCGTGAAATTTTGGCTGTAGCCCCTGAGCTCGGGCTTGGTTCACCGACAATAGCCTGGGCCCGGGCCGCGTTCGAATCCATGAAAACCGTGAACAGTTACAGCTTTCCTTCGAGCGTTTATGTGCCCATCCTCATGCTTGTGGCCGGTCAGGACAACCTCGTCTCGCCGAAGGCTGTGGAACGGCTGACCTCCCAGCTGCGCGCGGGTTCGCAGCTTGTTTTCGCCAATGCGCGGCATGAACCTCTTCAGGAGCGGGACGAGATTCGCGAAGAGCTCTGGGCCGCGTTCGACGCCTTCGTCCCTGGCAGCCGCTAGCGCGAGAGGATTTCCATCGCCGCCTCGTGCAGCTCCCGGTCACCGCTGGCGACAACGCGCCCGCCCTGGGTTGCGGGTTCCCCGGTCCACGAAGTCAGCCGCCCGCCGGCACGCTCCACGATTGGAATCAGCGCGGCGATGTCGTAGGTATGCAGCCCCGCTTCGACAACAAGATCCACATGCCCCGCCGCCAGCATGCAATAGCTGTAGCAATCGCCGCCGTAGCGGCGCATGCGAACCTGCCCGCTAAGCTCCTCGAAGCGTTCGAGATCGGCGGCAACGTCGAAGAATTCGGGGCCGGTGCAGAGCAGCGTCGCGGCGGCCAGGGAAGCGCAGCTCCGGGTTGCAATCGGGTGCTCGCCATCGGGACCACGATAATATGCGCCGTCCAAGTCGCTCCAGAATCTTTCACCGGTGAAAGGCTGGTTCATGATCCCGAGTATTGGAGTATCGAGCCGGTTTAACCCGATCAGGGTGCCCCAGACAGGCATACCCGTGATAAAGGACCGGGTTCCGTCTATTGGATCAATGATCCAGCAGTATTCGGCCTCCGCGCCGCCTATACCGGGCTGCAATCCGAACTCTTCGCCCAGCACCGCATGTGCCGGCCACGTCTCCGCGACTGAATTGCGAATCACTTGCTCGGCGGCCTTGTCCGCCGCTGTCACAGGGTCGAATACTTCCGTCCGAGACTTATTCTCGACCGACCGCGTGGCCCGAAAATAGGGCGAAATGGCAGCGGCAGAGCGATCCGCAAGGGTGTGCGCAAAGCTCAAAAGGGCATCGAATCCGGGGTCTTTTTGGTCATTCATGCAGGGATCCCGGCTCTGGTTTTTCTAAACTAGATCAGTAATTTATTGAATGGTCTTATAGCAAAGTCAGCATTCATGGGCAGCAGCGGTAATGCTCCCATTTGTTGTTGGTGTGACAAAACCGCACCAGTGAGGTCCAATTTTTACACGAATGCTTGTTTATATCTTGTGATTTGTGCGCCGCAATGTCATGTTGTTGCAACGCGGCATTGGCATCATTGATGTCGACCTGCGTGCCCTTCTTGGGCGTTTCCTCCCTAGACTTGGGCCGTTCGGACTTCTCGAACGGCCCCCTTTTTTGAACCCGCGACAGTATGTGATGCAAGACTATTCCGCGGCCGCTTTCGGCACGGTAATCAGATTCGGTGTGTATTCGGCCAGCATTCTGATCAGTTGCGCCATATCCCGGCGGATTGCCCGGAAGCCGGACGTCTTCGCAAAATTCGTCTCGTTCATATAGAGCGCCTTGTTGACCTCGATCTGCAGCGAATGAAATCCTTCTTTCGGCCTGCCATAATGCTCTGTGATGAAGCCGCCGGCATAAGGTTTGTTCAGTGCGACGACATAGCCCAACCGGCGCAGCTCCCTGGCAATGCAGCCGGTCAGCTCCGTATCGCATGATGTTGAAAAACGGTCTCCCAGCACAAAGTCGGGTCGCGGCCCTGCGCATTCGGCGGCCTGGCCTGAGGGCATGGAATGGCAGTCGATCAGAATCGCGATTCCGAAGATGCGCCGGCTCTCCAGCATCAGTTCACCCAGAATATTGTGATAGGGCTTGTAAAACAGGTTGATCCGTTCAAGCGCCTCAGTAAGCGGCAGCGGTTCGCGGTAGATCTCTTCCGACTCGGTCACCACGCGCGCAATTGTTCCAAGCCCGCCAACGACGCGGACCGACTGGGTATTCGCGTAGTGCGGCAGGGATTCGGCGATCAGCGCAGGATCGAGTTCATAGGGTTCGCGATTAAGATCCAGATAGGCGCGCGGGAAATGCGCATGCATCAACGGCGCGCCAAATTCGGGCGCGTCCGCGAACAGCTCGTTGACATAGCTGTCTTCGGATTTGCGAAGCGTCAAGGCATCGAGGCGCGACGCGGCCAGGAACGCCTTGGGGTAGATGCGTCCGCTATGCGGTGAATTGAAGATAAACGGTGTATCGCGCCGGTGCGGCCTGTGCAGGGTGAATGGCTGTGATAACTCGCCGTCGACGGGCACCGTGTCTTTTGAACTCATATCCGTGCGGTCTTCCGCCTTCTTAAAAAGCTGCCTGAATAACCTGAATAAGTTGACCCCTCACAATGGTAGCAGGACTGTGCCAAGCACAAGACGTGCTGTCCAGCGTTGTTATGTCTATAATTGTCTATGAGATCGGTTTTTCAGTGCTTCTGGGCATGGCCATGCCGGGTCGGGCGCGGAGGTCGCGTTAACGAATTGTTAATTCGGGGGGCGTTTACGAAATTGGCACGAAATTCTCGTTTAATCCGCTAGAACGCGATAGGGGGTCAATACTATGCCGGTGAACGAGCCACAAAATGGAGATATGCGCCGTATTCTTCTTGCGGAAGATGACGCCGATATGCGGCGTTTTCTTGTGAAGGCACTGCAGAATGCGGGCTACGATGTCGTCGATTTCGGCAACGGCGCGCAGGCGTATGAACGGCTTAAGGAAGAACCCTTCACGCTGTTGCTGACCGATATCGTGATGCCGGAGATGGATGGCATCGAACTGGCCCGGCGGGCCGCCGAGCTCGATCCGGAGCTGAAGATCATGTTCATCACGGGCTTTGCCGCCGTTGCCCTCAAGCCGGACAGCGACGCGCCCAAGGATGCCAAGATATTGTCCAAACCTTTCCACCTTCGCGATCTGGTCGATGAAGTGGAACGGCTTCTCGCGGCATAGCTTCAGCGTCCCCGCCGTATAGACATCACATTTGTGATAATCTAAAAGGACAATCCGGCCAAATTCACGGGCAGGGTTCCGGTTTTCCGGGCGCGTAGCTCAGCGGGAGAGCACTACGGTGACATCGTAGGGGTCGTTGGTTCAATCCCAACCGCGCCCACCATCATTTGTATCGTCAAAACCAGTCATCGCCCGAACGGCAAGCAGCGGGGGCGCCAAAAAGGCCTCAGCAGATCGACAAAGTAAGGCGTGATGACCAAACTCTGGAGCTGCAGGAACAGACAAGTCGTCGCGCATTTCGATCGATGGCGGTTATGCTCCCCGCCGGCCTTGGTGTTCCCAGTCACGACCAAGGGCCCGAATTTGGCCCTGATTGCCGCAGATAGGCTTTTTGATGACCGCCGGATTCGGGCTTGAAAAATTTGGACTTCTGACGCTGAAGTTTCCGCGGGCGACGCTTTTGGTCGTTGCCGCCGTCACGGCATTTTTCATATATGGCGGCACGCTGCTCGGATTTTCCAGTGACATTCGTGAAATCTTCCGCTCCGGGTCGGCGGATTTCGCCACTTTGGAGGAGGTCGAGCGGCAATATCCCGACAGTGGCCGGGACATTCTGATTCTCGTTGAAGGGCACGACTTGTTCCGTCCCGAAACGCTCGAAACGCTGCGCAACTTCCATCTCGACCTCGGTCTGGTCGAAGGGGTCAAGTCGACGCTTTCGATGTTTTCCGCACGCCATCCTCCCGATGCAGCAGGCAAAACGGTGTCCCTGTTTCCGGTGGAGATCGCCGAAACGGACGATATGGCGGAGCTTCGCGCAATGGTGCAATCGCATCCGCTGGTCTCGGGACGGCTGATTTCCGTTGATGGAAGTCTCTGCCTGTTCGTTATTTCACTCGACCGCAAATATTCCGATGTCGAGGCTTTGCAACAGCGCATCGGCGAGATCGAGTCGCTCGCGCGGGCGACGCTTGCGGATTCCGGGCTGAAATTCACGCTGACCGGCTCGTCCGTGATGCGGGTTGAAATCATCGGCGCGCTGATTCGCGATCAGAAAACCTTCCGGATTTTGGGGCTGAGCGTCGCAACGCTCCTGTGCTGGCTGTTTTTCCGCAGCATTCCTTATGTGATTATCGCGCTTGCTCCCGCCGCCCTCGCGATTATCGGTCTCAAGGGAGGCATGGGGCTGGCCGGGCAGGACATCAATGTCCTGACCAATGTTATTCCCGGGCTGGTTCTGGTCATCGCCTTTGCCAGCGCGCTTCATATGCTGTTTGCCATACGCCGCAAGCTCGGCCGCAGCAAGGACCTTCAGGAGGCCATAGGCGAAGCGGTAATCGAGGTGGGGCCGGCCTGCGTCCTGACCGCGGCGACGACGACCATCGCACTGCTTTCGCTGACGATCGTGCCGCATCCCTTTATCACCGGGTTCGGATTGACTGCCGCGACCGGGACCGCCTTCACATATGTGGCGATAATGGCGACAGTCCCGCCCCTTGCCTTGTTGCTGCTCGGGAAAATGGGGCCGATCGAGGGCGGTTGGGGGAAAGCCGATTCAATCCATCGCGCTTTTGAGGCGATATCGCGGATTTGCGCGACCATGGTGCGCGCGAACCCGGCGGCGATTGCGGCTATCGGCATTGCGTTGGCGCTGGTTTGCGGGACGTTCTATGCGTTGAACAAGCCCCAATACCAGTATCAGGACAATCTGCCCAAGGGCAGCGCGGCCTTTCAGGCGATCGAAGCAATCAATGCCAAATTGTCGGGCGTGAATACGCTCAAGCTTCTGGTCCGCTGGCCGCCGGACGCCAAGCCTTCCCCGGCCGCGAAGCTGCAGGTTATCCGCGAAGCGCATGATGTTCTTTCGCGCGACGCGATGCTGAGGCTCGTATCGTCGATGCACAGCGTGCAAAGCTGGTACGACGCCGGCAACCGAGGCGCGGACGATCTGTTCACCTTTCTGGAAAAGACCAAAACGTCGCTGAGCGGGCGGCTGATTTCCGCCGAGCATAACTCCGCCGTCATTACCGGCTATTTTGGAAGCATTCCCGCGGCCGATCTGGTTGCTGGCATCAACGCCCTCAACGGCGCTCTGAGCGATGTGCGCGAGCGTCATCCTGGCGTGACATTTGCGCTGACCGGTCTCGTGCCGGTGTCCGCTCACGCCAGCACGGATATGATCAATCAGCTCAGCTGGAGTCTTCTGAGCGCGGTTGCCGTCATTATCCTTCTGATCGGGCTGGCTTACCGCTCGGTCTTCGCGGGCCTGGTCAGCATTCTCCCCAATGTGCTGCCGATTTTCATCGCCGGCGCGTGGCTGCATCTGTCGGGCCGCGGGCTGCAATTCACCAGTGTCGTCGCCTTCACAATCGGCTTCGGGATCGCCGTCGACAGCACGATCCACGTTCTCAACCGCTACCGGTTGGCGAAGGATGAGCTGGGGTCGTCTCGCGATGCAATTGAATTGACGATCAGAACGATCGGCTCGGTTCTGATCGTCAGCACGCTGGTTCTTATGGCCGGCATTGGCGGGACGGTATTCAGCGAACTGCCCATGGTCCGCCTGTATGGCCAGGTCATCGTTCTGCTGCTGGCGACAGCGCTCGCCGGCGACATGTTGTTTTTGCCGGCCATTATCCGCGTCGTTGACGGCTGGGCGCACAAGGAAAGCGACGACGCGGGGAGGGGCGCAAAAAAGCGAAAACCCCGCCGCGCGGACGCCGCCAAGGCTCAGTAACCGTGCCTCGTCCAAGCTGAAACAACGCTTTCGCAGCACGCTCCTTCGTAAAGCCCCAGTAAACTTGGCGGGAACGGCGTTGACTCATTCCTTTGCGTCGTCGAGAGTGACCCGGAAGCTGCTCATAATTGGGAAGGGATGACGGCTTTCGTTGCCTGGCGGCATCCGAATATGGCGTTCGGATGCTAATGGGCAGGTTCACTAAATGGCAGCGTAAGTGCCGATCAGGGAGGAATGGAAATGAAACGTATTGTGCTCGGAGCAACAGCTGCTCTGGCAATGATGGCAACCGCCGCAAACGCGGGTACCCTTGATGATGTGAAAGCTCGCGGTGAGCTTATCTGCATCGTTAATTCGGGCTTTGTCGGGTTTGCATCTACCGACGCAAGTGGCAAGTGGCAGGGTTACGACATTGACTATTGCAAAGCGACAGCCGCTGCTGTGCTCGGTGATGCTGGCAAGATCAAATACAAGCCAGCTACGGGCAAGACCCGCTTCACCATCCTGAATTCCGGCGAAGGCGACGTGCTGTGGCGGAATACGACCTGGACATTCGTCCGGGACGTGGATGTGAAGCTCGCATTCCAGGGCGTCAACTATTATGACGGCCAAGGCTTCATGGTTCCCAAGAAACTTGGTGTCAAAAGCGCCAAGGAGCTGGATGGCGCATCGGTCTGCATTCAGACCGGCACAACGACGGAACTGAACCTTGCGGACTTCTTCCGTGTCAACAAGATGAAGTATGAGCCGGTTCCTACCGAAAACAACGAGGAATCCCGGACCAACCTGCTGGCCGGACGTTGTGACGTTTACACCACGGACGCATCGGGCCTGGCCGCGACGCGCGCCACGTTCAAGGATCCCGAGAATTATGTGATCCTTCCCGAGATCATCTCCAAGGAGCCGCTCGGCCCCGTTACGCGTCATGGTGACGACAACTGGAGCGACATCATCCGCTGGGTCAAGAACGCTCTTGTGGCGGCCGAGGAACTCGGCATCACCCAGGCCAACGTCGCTACAATGGCGAAGGGCACCGACAATCCCGAGATCAATCGTCTGCTCGGGGCCGAGGGTAATCTCGGCGGAATGCTGGGCCTCGAAAAAGACTGGGCCGTCAGGGCGATCGCCGCCGTTGGCAACTATGGCGAGATTTTCGAGAGGAACATCGGCACCAAGACCAAGATCGGCCTTGAGCGCGGCCTGAACGCGCTGTGGACGAAAGGCGGTCTGCAATACACGCCTCCGTTCCGGTAGACCGCGATTTCCGCGTGGTTTGACCACATGATCATGCCGTGCCGGACATATATCCGGCACGGCTGCCTTGAATAGGCTGCGCAAACAGAGGGTTGGCGCTCTGGCGTCACTGTTGCCTCAAGGCTTCAGGGGGGCTGTAAAACGACAGTCTGGTTTTTTGGCACGTCGCTAACAGAAAAGCGGGTGGAAACGTGGCATCAATAGATACACCGTCGCCGTCAGCGCGTTCAGGCAGCGGGGAGAGAAACATCCTCGCCCGGCTGTGGTACGAAAAGGAAACGCGCGGCGTAATTTTGCAAATTTTGACAGTCGTGCTTCTGTTCGCGTTTATTGCCTATATTACGCTGAATGCGATCGCTAATCTGGCGCTGCTCGGCAAGACGTTCAGCTTCGATTTTCTCAGCGAACCGTCACATTACGATATCAATCAGACTCTCATCGAATATACCTCGAAGAGCACCCATTTCCGCGCCGGGCTGGTCGGAATACTGAACACGCTTCTTGTCGCGATCTGCGGGATTATTCTGGCGACAATTCTCGGATTTATCCTGGGCGTGTTGCGGCTTTCGCCCAACTGGCTGGTCTCCAAGATGGTCTATTGCTTTGTCGAATTTACCCGCAACGTTCCGGTCCTGCTGCACATTCTGCTCATTCATGGCTTTGTGGTTCATATGCTGCCGAAACCAAGGGCGGCACAAGAGTGGGCGAATTTGGCGGATTTGGTCTTCTTCACCAATCGGGGCGTCTTCGCACCCATGCCATTGCTGGGCGACCGCTTTAGCTGGGTCGCGACTGCATTTCTGGTTGCCGTCGTCGGCAGCTTCATATTCGCGCGATGGGCCAAGAAGCATCAGGCCGCAACGGGGCAGCATCTCCCGGTTGTCTTGATCAATCTGGGTGCGATCGCCGCTCTGCCGGCACTTGCTTATCTGCTGGCGGGGTCTCCTGTTGGTTGGGATATTCCCGCACTCAAGGGTTTCAACTTCCGCGGTGGTTTTGTCATCCGGCCTGAATTCCTGGCCCTATGGCTGGCGCTGTCCTTGTACACATCCGCCTTTATCGCGGAGATTGTGCGCGCCGGCATCGAGGCCGTCTCCAAAGGGCAGTGGGAAGCGTCTTCAGCTCTCGGTGTGAGCCGCGGCCGGACGCTGAGCCTGATTATCATTCCCCAGGCGATGCGCGTGATCGTGCCGCCCCTGACCAGCCAGTATCTGAACCTGACCAAGAACTCGTCACTGGCGATCGCCATTGGCTATATGGATATCGTGGCGACGGTTGGCGGAATTACCCTGATGCAGACGGGCAAGGAGATGGAGACGATGATTATCGTGATCTTGTTCTATCTCGGCGTGTCCCTGTTCATCTCCGCGATCATGAACTGGTACAACAACCGCATAAAGCTCGTGGAAAGATAGGCGGGAGCGGGGAAGATGAGCGACGCAACGATTTCACAAAGCTACGAGCCCGGAACCCATCCCGATTTGCCGCCGCCGCTGCTGGAGCGAGGGCTGATCTTCTGGGTCAGGAAGAACCTGCTGTCGAGCTGGTATAACGTCACGCTCACCATTCTTGGCGTATGGTTTTTATGGACGATCGTTCCGCCGCTTTACGACTGGATGTTTGCCGATGCGGTGGTCAATGCAGAGGATCGTACCGAGTGCCAGTCTCTGGGTGACGGCGCGTGCTGGGCCTTCATCCACGAGCGTTTCAAGATTTTCATTTACGGGTTTTATCCCGAACCTGAGCGCTGGCGAGCGATCCTGGCATTCGGGCTGATGTTTGTAGCACTCGGCCCCTTGCTGTTCGACAATTTCCCGTATCGCGGCAAGGCCATGCTGTTCTCACTGGCATATCCGTTCATCGCTGCGTGGCTTCTGCTTGGCGGGTTGGGACTCACGCCGGTCGGAACAGACCAGTTTGGCGGGATGCTTCTGAATGTCATCGTTGGCGTCACGGGCATCGCTTTTTCGCTCCCTATAGGGATTGTACTGGCGCTGGGGCGTGCTTCCGAGTTACCGGCTGTACGGATCATATGCGTGACATTCATCGAGTTCATCCGCGGCGTTCCGCTCATCACCCTGCTATTCGTCGCGTCGACAATGTTGAGCTATTTTCTGCCGCCCGGCACCAGCTTTGATTTACTGATGCGAGTACTGATTATGGTGACGCTGTTCGCTTCGGGTTACATGGCCGAAGTGGTTCGCGGCGGCCTTCAGGCCATTCCGCGCGGGCAATTTGAGGCCGCCGACTCGATGGGTCTCAAATACTGGCAGTCGATGCGCCGGATCGTCCTGCCGCAGGCATTGAAAATCTCCATACCCGGCATCGTCAATACATTTATCGGGCTATTCAAGGACACGACACTGGTCATTGTCATCGGCCTGCTCGATATGCTGGGCATGGGCCGTGCGTCGCTAGCCGACGCCAAATGGGCCGGTCTGTCGAGCGAGGTGTATATCTCCATCGCAGTGTTCTTCTTCATCTGCTGTTTCAGCATGTCGCGTTACTCGCTCTATCTGGAGTCCAAGCTGGAGACGGAGCACAAAAGCTAGAGCGCGATGCCCGGGCCACCGTATAGTGAGCGCCGGTTGACAAGGCGCGGAGCGGTTCATATGGTGCGCCACCGCGTGGGCGGGTGCAGGTTTCACGAGCGCCCACGCGCGTTGGAAAGCAACAAAAACGGCATAGAGCAATGAAAGTCAGGAATTCGCTCCGGTCATTGGCCAAACGGCACCGCGACAACCGCGTCGTGCGCCGCCGCGGCCGTCTCTATGTGATCAACAAGACCAACCGGCGCTTCAAGGCCCGCCAGGGCTGAACGGTCCTTTTCCGGCACTTCTCGCCATAACAATTGGGCACGGGAGGTTCACACGCTCGCGAGCGGCGTCTGAATCACTTTGACGCGCGCGGTGGCTCACGCCTATGCTTCAGTCATGAATCCGCATCCATACCGGACGTTTTTCCGAGCGTTGATCGGCGCGTGCCTTTGTGCGGGCCTTGTTGCCGCCGGCGCTGCTTCCAGCGCCGCCGAGCCCACCGCGCGCTATCCCGACGAATTGCTCGTGAATCCGAAGCCCAAGGACCCCGAAGCGAGCCGCAAGGAAGTGCTCGCCGATCTTTTCGAGAGATTGCAAAAGGCGCCCGACGCGGACAGCGCGGAACTGGTTGCCGAAGCGATCGAAAAGATCTGGATGAAATCGGGCAGCGACACCGTCGACTTGCTGATGAGCCGGGCGCTGGCTCTGGTCCAGCAGGAAGATCTTGACCTGGCGCTGGATGTTCTTGATTCGGTGGTCGAGATCGCGCCCGATTATCCGGAAGGCTGGAACCGGCGTGCGAGCATCTTTTTCCTGAAACGCGATTTCCGCCGGTCGCTCGATGATTTGCGGCATGTCCTGTCGCTCGAGCCGCGTCACTTCAAGGCAATCAGCGGGCTTGGGCTGATCATGCAGGAACTCGGCGACAAGGAAGCAGCGCTAAAGGCCTTTCGCCGGGCGCTGAAGGTCTATCCGCAATCCAGCGACACCCGCCAGACGGAGAAAGAGCTCACGCGCGAGGTCGAGGGGCAGGGCATCTGACGCAGAGCGGGTCCAGGGTTGGACCACGGGCGGGTTACGTATCGGTGCGCTCGTTGGCGCCGACAAAGGCAACGCGCAGCATGTTGGTCGCGCCCGGTGTCCCCAAAGGCACGCCGGCCGAGATGATGATCCGTTGGCCGGGCATGGCGAAGCCTTCCTGAAAGGCGATGCGGCAGGCCTTGTCGACCATTTCGTCGAGATCTTCCGCATCCGATGTCAGCACGCAGTGCAGGCCCCATACCAGGGCCAACCGCCGGCCGGTCGCCGCGACCGGTGTCAGGGCAATGACCGGCTGGCGCGGCCGTTCGCGCGCGGCGCGCAGCCCCGTTGAGCCCGATCCCGTATAACAGACGATAGCCGCCAGTTGCAGCGTGTCGGCCACTGTGTTGGCGGCGGCGGAAATTGCATCCGCGCCGGTTGCTTCCGGTTCGAGATGCTCCGCATGGATGATTGTCGTGTACAGAGGGTCGTTCTCGACTTCTATTGCAATCCTGTCCATCGTCGCGACAGCTTCCTCGGGAAAGCCGCCGGCGGCGGATTCCGCGGAAAGCATGATCGCGTCCGCGCCATCGAAAACGGCCGTCGCCACGTCGGAGACCTCCGCGCGCGTCGGGACGGGCGCAGTGATCATGGATTCCAGCATCTGTGTGGCGATCACAACCGGTTTGCCGGCGCGCCGACAGGCCCGGGTCATCTGCTTCTGCAGGCCGGGAACCTGTTCGAGCGGCATTTCCACGCCAAGATCGCCCCGCGCGACCATCAGCCCGTCCGACTGTTCGAGGATCTGGTCGAGATGGCTGATCGCGGCGGGCTTTTCGACTTTGGTCATGATCGCGGTGCGGCCTCTGGTCAGTTTGCGCGCTTCGGCCACATCTTCGCCGCGCTGCACGAAGGACAGGGCGATCCAGTCCACGCCCAGATTTATCGCATGCTCCAGATGCACACGGTCTTTGTCCGTCATTGCGCTGAACGGCAAAACACTGTTGGGCAGCGCCACTCCCTTGCGGTCCATCAGCCGTCCGCCCACGATGACTTTCGCGGTAATTGTTTCGTCGTCGACCTCGCTCACCCGCATCCGCAATTTGCCGTCGTCGAGGATGAGATCATGTCCCGGCTCCACGGCCTGGAAAATCTCGGGATGTGGAAGGTTGACGCGGGCCGTGGTGCCGGGCGCCTCGTTACGGTCGAAGGTGAAGTCCGCGCCTTCCTCAAGCTTGGCTGAACCGGATTCAAACGCGCCGACGCGCAGCTTCGGCCCCTGCAAATCGATCAGAATGCCGATCGGTCGGCCAGAGTCTGCCTCTACCTTGCGGATGATCCGATGCAACTCGGTGAGCTTGTCGGTCGACGCGTGGCTCATATTGATCCTGAATACGTCGGCGCCGGCGTCGAAGAGTTTCTGTATTGTCTGCTGATCGGATGAGGCGGGACCAAGGGTCGCAATGATCTTGACCTTGCGTTTTCGCCTCATCGGGATTTGGCCTCTCCTTCGGCGGGGTCGACAAGACGGACCGTCCAGCTCTGCTCCTCGCCGGTATCGACTTCGAAGAATCCCGTGCTCTTGTAGCCGCGGGTTGAGCAGTTGGCGACGCCTTCGATTGTGAAGGCCTTGTCATCGGTACATAAATTTGCCTCGCCGCGCCACTCGCCGCCGCGATCGTAGTCGATGGCATGAACATAGTAGTAACGCGCGATCAGGTTCCCTTTCAGCAGGGTCTCACAGGAATGCGAGGCGACATTCCACCACCCTTCCGTGGTCCAGCCGGAACTGTCCTTGTAGCCGATGGCGATGCCAATGCGGCTGGTGGTGGAATTACAGAGTTTCAGATCGGCATGGGCCGGCGGGGCGTGCAGGCAAAGAGCGCCCGCGGCAATGACCGCCGCCAAGGCGACGGCGCGCGAATTCGCTTCTGTGCGGGCCGGATTCCTATCTGAAAAGAACGCCATTGAAACTCTGACACGACACCAAAATTTAGGGTTACTAAGGGTCAATGAGAATAACTCTGAAATCATTAACATTTGTATGCGTCGGCCCGCTTATGACGAGGTCGCCCAGAGCGGAAAAAAAACTCGTTGAATCGTTATTTTCCAAAAACTTGGCAGGTTCAAGGCCTATTTTACGGGCGCGGCTCAACGTTGTCTCGTCGACCATTGCCCCGGCCGGGTCGTCGGGGGCGCCTGAACCCCCGTCGATGCCGTCGGTATCCGTGGCGAGAGCCGATATTCCGGGGGTTCCATCAAGCGCCACCGCGAGCGCCAGGGCGTATTCCTGATTGGGGCCGCCGCTGCCCGTCCCCCTGATCGATACGGTCGTTTCTCCGCCCGACAGCAGCGCCGTTTTCTCGCCGCGCGATTTCCGCGCCAGCGCCATTTCCCCGTGCGCCTGTCCCAGATCGCGCGCCTCGCCCTCGAGCGAGTCGCCAAGCAGTTCGACCGCGTAGCCAAGCGAAGCGACGGCTGCGGCACCGGCTTCCAATGCGCCGGCGGGCCCGGCAACCAGCTCGTAGCGGGCATTGGCAAAGGCAGGATCATCGGGGTCCGGCGTCTCGCTGCCTGGATCGGCCAGGACCCGGGTAATGGAGGGCGGGGGCGTTATGCCCCGCTCGCGTAATATCGCCTTAGCATCTTCCAGCGTCGTCGGGTCGCCGACCGTCGGGCCGGAACCGATTGCCGAAGGATCGTCGCCGGGTACGTCGGATACGGCCAGCGTGATCAGTTTTGCCGCCGCCGCCGCCAGGGCCAGCCGGCCGCCCTTGATCGCGGAGATATGTTTGCGCACACAGTTGATTTCGCTGATCGGAGCGCCCGACGCCAGCAAGTCCCGCGTCAACGCCTGCTTCTCGGCCAGCGTGACACCATCGAGCGGCGCGGTCCACAAGGCGGACGCTCCGCCGGAGAGAAGGACCAGAACAATGTCGCCGTCGCGCGCCTCACGAGCCAGCTCCAGCGCCTTTTGCGCGGCCGCGATACTGTTTTCATCGGGAACGGGATGGCCTGCTTCCAGCAGCGGGATTGTCTCGGTCGGTAACGCGAAGCCGGTGCGGGTTACCGCAAATCCGGTCAGCTGATCCCCGGCTCCCGCTTCCCGGTAAAAGGCTTCTGCCGCGCGCACCATGGCCGCGGATCCCTTGCCCGCGCCCAGCAGGATCAGTTTCCCATTCTCGGGCAAAGCGGGCAGAGCGGGCGGCAGGCATTCCTGCGGATCGGCGGAGGCGACGGCGGCCCGAAACAGCCGCATCAACGTTTCATGAGTTTCAGACTGGTTCATCCGCCACCTTCTTTTTGAGCGTCGCCGCCGCTTGTTTCGGGCCGTGCCGCGTAAATGCCGGCCATGATTAGAATGCCGCCGCCGATTTGCCAAACAGATACGTGTTCGGAGAATATAAGCCAGGCGAGCGCCGCCGCGGCAATAGCCTCCAGGAAGAGGACGAGAGAGGAAAATACCGCGGGCAAATGTCCAAGCGCATAAGCCATCAGTCCTTGCCCGCCGATTTGCGATATGAATGCGAGAGCGGCGAGGACCGCCAGGCCGTCAAGGCTGCGCGGAAACAGCCTGTCTTCCAGCGTCAGTGTCACGAGCAGGAGCAGAAAACAGGTTACCAGCGCCGGGTAGAACATGACCTGCGCGGCGCTCAAACTGCGGCGTGCATGGGAAACGGCAAGGAAATAGCTGCCGAAGAAGCATGCCGTAACGATGCCGCACAAATCACCGAACACCCTGTCCGGTGCGAAGCGGGCATTCAGGCCGACAAGCATGGCGGCGCCGGCTAAGCCAAGGAGCACGCCGGTGAGCGTGCGCGGCGCGATGCGCTCCTTCAGGATAAGCCATGCCCCGAGCGTGACGACGATCGGCGTCATGGTCGCCAGCAGCGTGGCGTTGGCGATTGTCGTGTTCAGGATCGACAGGTGCCAGAAGAACAGGTCGCCGGCGAAAAAGAAGCCGATCAGCCCTATGACCAAGCCCCGGCCGGCGGGAAGCGCGGGTTTGCGCGTGGCCCCGGCTTGCGCACTTTCCCAGGCCAGCCAGGCCCACAGCACCGGCAAGGCGAGGGTCATGCGCCAGAAAGCGCTGGCGAAGGGGCCGACGTCGGCGAGGCGCACGAATATCGGCGACGCACCCATGGCCACGGTGCCGAGCGCCAGAGCGGCGAAGGGGAGGGCCATGCGGGGGCTCATCGTTTCGGGCGCCTGTGCCAGCGCCTTGCCGTTCGGTTTCACCATTTTTTCCTTATCGACAGCGGACGCGCTGTAGCATGGCCGACCGAGGCTTACTATAGTGCGCGTCATGCTGGAGCAAGCCAACATAGCGACGGAATATAAAGCGCTGGCCGATGCGCCCTATCGGCTGCTGGCGGGCGATCCGGGGTGCGGTTGCGTGTTGATCTGCGATCATGCGGCGAACCATGTTCCCTCCGCCTATGACGGGCTCGGCATGGACGCGGGCCAGATGCGGCGGCACGTCGCCTACGACCCGGGCGCCGCCGGCGTGACGACCGGGCTTTCGGAGTTGCTGGGCGCGCCGGCTGTACTGTCCAATTTCTCGCGGCTGCTGATCGATCCGAACCGGGGTGAGGATGATCCCACGCTGGTCATGCATTTGTCGGACGGCGAAGTAGTGCCGGGCAATGCGCGGATCACGAACGAGGAGATCGCGCGGCGCAGATCGCTTTATTACGATCCTTATCATGCCGCGATCGATACGCAGATCGACACTGCCCTCGCCACGGGGCGGGTACCGCTTGTCCTGTCGATCCATACCTTCACCGAGGTCTGGCGCGAGCGGCCAAGGCCGTGGCATGCGGCAATCCTCTGGGACAAGGATCCGCGCCTGGCCCGGCCGCTTGTCGAGGGTCTCGCGGCCGAGCGGGAGCTTATGATTGGAGACAACGAGCCCTATACGGGCAAGCTGTTCGGCGACTGCATGTATAAACACGGCACCCATCGCGGGCTGGCCCATGCGCTGGTGGAAATCCGCCAGGACCTGGTGCGCGAGCCCGAGGGGCAGGCCGAATGGGCAGCACGTCTGGCGCGCATCGTGGAGCCGCTTCTGGGCGGGGCTTCGGACAACCCCTTGCACCGGATCGAGTATCACGGGTCCTCGACAGACGCTCCCGCCGATGGCGGCGGTCAACACGGCTGAGGCGGAAAAGGATAGAAAACCATGACGGATATCGATCCGAAAATGACAGGTGAGCTCGAAGCTGCAGTTTTCCGGCGGCTGGTGGATCATCTGCGCACCCATGCGGATGTGCAGAATATAGACATGATGAATCTCGCCGGGTTCTGCCGGAATTGCCTCTCCAACTGGTATATGGACGCGGCGCGGGAAAAAGGCGTCGAACTGTCGAAGCAAGCCTCGCGCGAAATCGTCTACGGAATGCCCTATGACGAGTGGAAAGCGAAGCATCAGAAAGAAGCCTCGCCGGAGCAACTGGCGCATTTTGAAGAGGTTCGCCCGCGCGACGAGCATTAGCGCTCGGAACCCACAAACCACTGGATAACGGATGTTGGCATCTTGATCGCCGGGTCGCGGGCAGACTAACGTTCGCGCTTCTTGAGACTGTCAGCAGTCCCCCAAACAAAGCCAGGAAAGCCCCCATGTCCGATATTCAGGGATCTGATATTCAGGGAACGACCCGCGACCAGCTGCGGGCCTTCATCGAGCGTATTGAAAGGCTCGAGGAGGAGAAGGCTGCGACGGCGACGGATATCCGTGAAGTCTATGCCGAGGCCAAGTCCATGGGTTTTGATGCCAAAACACTGCGCACTGTGGTTCGCTTGAGAAAGCAGGATGCAAACGAGCGCCAGGAGCAAGAAGCGATCCTCGCCACCTATATGGTCGCTCTCGGCATGGTCACCCAGGAATAACGGCTACTGGAATCCGAGACCCGTGGCGGCACCGCCCGGACCGGGGCTGAAGCCGCCTGGCGCGGGAATCGCCGGAGGCGCAAGAGACGGCGCCGCGGCTGGCGATGACGCGGTCATGATCCGGCCCGGCGTCGTCCGCGGTGCGGCCGGACTTCCGGCCAGCAGATTTGTGACCGCCGGTCCGGTGAATTCCCACACGGCGGCAATGCGCTGAATGCCTGTCTGCGGTTTCATGCGCAGATCAAGGCCGCGGTCGGGCTCCACGAGCAGATAGTCTGCTTCCTTAAAGCCGGGCAATGCGAGGCCGACCATATTCTGGTCGTGGCTTACCGGCGTTTCCCGCATGAAAGGCAGGATCGAGAATGGCTGATAGCTCAGCTCCTCGGGATGTTCCGGGTCGAAATCGGGAGCGGATGCCACGATCGCCTTACTGAGTCGCGGCATGCGATCGGGCAGCGGTGCCGTCCTGCCAAGCAGTCGCGAAATCGCATCCGGCGTTGCGGATGCAAGCTGAAGTGCGGCTTGCGGGTTTCTGTCAGGCGCGGGCGTTGCGGGTTTGGAAATAGGCCTCGAAATCGTCCCGGTTATGCTTGCGGCGGCGCGGGCGAGGTCGGAGATCGATGGCGCCAAACTTGCCGTCACGACAGCCGGCCTTGTGGTTTCAGGTTTCTCGGGCGTCGTCTCCACGGCCGCTACCATCACTGGCGGCGGGCCGGGATATTTTCCGCTTTTCTGCGCACGGCGGGCATCGGCCAGGGTAATCGGCTTGCCGTCGCGCGGCCGGTGGCCGGTTTTCCCCAACGGGAACAGAGCGGCAAGTTCCTGGCGCGGCAGCCTTGGCCAGTGGCGCACATGCCCGGTATCGACATGCACGAAGGGAAGGGCTGATGTCGGGTAATAGCCAACACCGCCGACTTCGCGCACCAGTGCCGAATTCCGCAAGGTTTTCACCGAAACATCCGGGAAATGGATATCGGCGGCCTTGCCGAGAATGTGGCGTGAATTGCGCGCCTGGCCGCCGCGAGAGCGCCGCAGCTTGTCGTTGGTCGCGCGCGACCGGAATCCGGAAATCAGATGCACCGGCTTTTTCGATCCGAGCTCGCGGTGCAACTCCCAGATCAGATCGACCAGCTCAGGGTCCATTTCCGTCGGCTCGTCCCGGCGCCAGTCGCGCATGACGTGGTTGACTTGCTTCAACCCGTCGGGAACGAACTCGCCATCCACCTTGTAGGTGATGGCAACCGTTTCCTTGGTATGGATATTGTAGATCGAGAGTGTACGGGTTTCGCCCGCGCTTGCGCGAAGCGATAGCCCCAATGTGCACAGCATTAACGCCATGGGCATCAACCATACCCACGGGCTCAAGACCGCATTGCTAAGAAAATATCCCCGTCGCATTCCGCTTTGCGCGTGTTTACGCGGCAATTCCCCTCAAACCAGTAGTTTCTTTCCCGACCAGCAACAGTATCGCCTACAAGGCGCGCCTACCACCATGATTCAGGTCAATAGGGTTAAGTAAGTGTATCTGTGAAGAATTTGGGCAAATCAAGGCAGACGAAAAACGCCTCCCCGCGGTTTTGGCGGGAAGGCGAAAATTTCGCAGAACTTCAAGCGCGAACAGCGCCCGGGTTTCAGAATTTCAAAGCCTTTGCCATCCGGGCATCGTGACCGTAAATGTCGCCAAAATAACGAATCGTGCCATCGGCCCGGACCCGCGCGGTGAAATAGGTCACATGGACGGGAATCGGCTTTTGCAGCTGGACCGGCCGGTGAACCTTGCTCTGCACCGCGCCGCTGACCCTGCCCTTGCTCCATCCGGCATCCCGGGCGAGAAGAATCTCGGCCAGCCGTTGCGGGTTTCTGACCCGCATGCAGCCGTGACTGTATGCGCGCGTCGGTTTTGCGAACAGATGCTTGGTAGGCGTGTCATGCATGTAAACCGAGTGCTTGTTCGGGAACATGAACTTGACGACGCCGAGCACATTGCCGCCACCCGGTTTCTGGTAGAAATGGTAGCGTTTTATGTCGACGCTGTTCCAGTTGACGCTGGAAGGATCGACCGGCCGCCCTCTATATTTTATGTGCAGGCCGTTGCGCGCCAGAAAGCGGGCGTCGCCGCGCGAGAATCCGCCGAACCAGCCGTCGCTTATGACGCGCCGGCGCAGATTCGGGAGAATCTCCTTTTCCTTAATGGAGTTCGGTACATTCCAATAGGGATGGAAAACGATCGTCTCCATCTGGTCGCTGAATATCGGCGTTGAAT
The DNA here is from genome assembly GCA_021775575.1 of Hyphomicrobiales bacterium. Lineage (GTDB taxonomy): Bacteria > Pseudomonadota > Alphaproteobacteria > Rhizobiales > Methyloligellaceae > JAJFHO01. The sequence continues at coordinate 6,919 of JAJFHO010000046.1, read as the reverse complement.
TCTTGGTCTTGCCGACGACGACGCGTTCGGTGTGGATTGCCTTGCCCTCGTCGAACACGCGAACGGTAAACTCCGGCACATTCACCTGGACATTGAGCCGCTCTGCAACGTCATCCGGGATCCAGCGCCAGCGCTCCATATTCGCCAGGATTGTGCGCACGGAGTTGCGCGGGCGCACATTGAGGGCACGCCGCGTGGCCGGGCCGACAATGCCTTCAGCATTCAGACCGCGTGACTTCTGAAATTCCTTCACTGCTATTTCTAAAGCGGAATCATACACATGCTCCGGAAAAACAGCGGCGCCGCCGCGCTCGGGGACCGGCACTTTCAGCCGTTTGCGCAGCAGCGCAATTTGCTTGTGGCTTCCGCCAGGCCGAATTATCGGGCCATCGGGAATGGTGATTTTCTTCTCTTCCGTTCCGCCGCGCATCGTCAGCAAAAGCTTGCGGAAGGCCTCGAATTGCGGGTGTTTGGGATGGAAATCGACGAGATAGGGCGCCGGATCGTCGAGCGTGGCGATCTTTTCGATAACCGCCAGCGGATCAGGCAAATTCAGCGTCGGATCCAGATTTCTGCTGAGCGAGCCCGGAATGATACGTCCGCCGCGCGCGCCGCGGATATAGGCGAGCGCCGCATGGCTCAACATCACTTCGGCTTCGGCGAGCTTTACCGCCGGGAGCTTTTCGCCGGCTTTGGCGGCGGCAAGCTCGGGAAGCGCATAGTCGTCCGGATTGAGGCCATAGTCCGCGGCCCTGGCCAGTTCCCGCTTTAGCGCCCGTGCCCGGTCGGTCAGTCCGCCGGCATTCACCCATATCGGGCTGTGGTCGTGGTCGGCATAATATTCGACCAGCGCGCCATGTTCCGTCTTCTCGAATTCGGTTTCCGAATTCGCCCGGAAACTCGCCGTCAATCGTTTTTGAACCTCGACGCCAACAGCGTCGAGCCGTGTGATCAACTGCTCCGGCGCGCCCGGCTCGACGGCAACCGCCGAACCTGCAAAAACGGAACAGAGAATCAAGCCGCACGCAGCACTATTCAGCAGCCTCATTCCTTAATCCTCCTCATTCGGGAACGGAGCATGTTCCGTTCCGCATAAGCCGTCGCCCGCCCTGTGGATAAAACGGCTTGATTGGAAGCTATCGCGCGAGTCAGCGATTTGCCATATGCGAATGGCATGCGGGCGGCAGAGGCGGTCATTTTTTTTTAAAGTGTTGCATTCCTGCAAAGATTCCGGCCATTCCACTCAGCCTGTGCGGGCTTCCAGACCGAATTCTCTCATTTTTCGATAGAGCGTTGAGCGGCCGATACCCAATTTTTTGGCAATTTCCGTCATATGACCGCGATACCGTCCGATCGCGAGGCGTATCATGTCGGCCTCCACGTCTTCGAGCGGACGGACGTCGCCGAGATCATTCAGGGCGGGGATGCCGAGCCCGTCGCGGCCGTTGTTGCCGGCCATCGTCACGGTCGAGGGTATATTGGCGTCGTCGCTCACAATCGCCGGGCCTTCGAATTGCGGCTCGTCATCGACCGGCGCGGGCGCGGGCGGAACGGTTGCGTCGAACCCTTCCACGTGAGTTGCGATCTGGGGAAACTCGGACACCGAAAGAACGGCGTCGTCGGCGAGCACCACGGCCCGGAACACCGCATTTTCCAGTTGGCGGACATTGCCGGGCCAGGGATAGCGCTGCAGCATGTCGAGCGCATCCTCGGCAACTGAGTCGATCCGCTTGCCCTCTTCGGCCGCGAAGCGGGCGATAAAGTGCTGGATCAGGTCAGGCACGTCTTCCAGACGTTCGCGAAGCGGCGGAATCCAGACCGGGAAAACATTGAGCCGGTAATAGAGATCTTCGCGGAACTTGCCCTCGTTGACCAGTTTGATCATGTCCTGGTTGGTTGCAGAAACAAGCCGAAAATCGACCTTTACCGGGCGTTTCGCGCCGACCGGATCGACCTCGCCCTCCTGCAGCGCGCGCAGCAGTTTGACCTGGGCATCCAGCGGCAATTCGCCAACCTCGTCCAGGAACAGCGTCCCGCCATCGGCCTCGACGAATTTGCCGTCGCGCTTGGCGCTGGCGCCGGTGAAGGAGCCCTTTTCGTGACCGAACAGAATGCTCTCGACCAGATTTTCCGGGATGGCGCCGCAATTCACCGTGATGAAGGGCTTGCCGGCGCGGCCGCTTTCGCCCTGGATTGCGCGGGCGACGAGCTCCTTGCCGACACCGCTTTCGCCTTCGATGAGTACGGGAATCGTCGATTCCGCGGCGCGGCGGCTGAGTTTGATAACCTTGGCGAGAGAGGCGCTGCGCGTCACCAGATCGTTGAAGGTGAGCTGGCCCGTGGCCTGCCGCTTGATCCGGGTGATCTCGCCCTCGAGCTGGTTGATTCGAAGAGCATTCTTGATCGACACTTCGAGCCGTTCCGGGCTGACCGGTTTGACGACGAAATCCGTTGCGCCCGCGCGCATGGCTGAAATCGCCGTTTCGATGCTGCCATGCCCGGTCTGGACGATGATCGGCGGCGTGGCGGGATCGGGCTGGACCCTCTCCAGAACGCCCATGCCGTCAAGATCCGGCATAACCAGATCGAGGAGCACGAGGGCGATATTCGCCGCCTGATCGCTTTTCAGCAGATCGAGCGCTCTCTCGCCACAGTCGGCGGTCTTCGCTTCGTAACCGAATGTCTTGACGGTTTCTTCAAGGATACGCCGTTGGGCGGGATCGTCATCGACGATCAAAACATACTTCGCCATAACGCGGACTCACTACTTGATCTCGTTACACCAACACAGAACACGGAACATCCTGTTCCGTACGAACATCGGCGCCAACCGATCCGCGACACGTGATTCGGCCAGCACCGCCGCCCACTCTAGGGGCCGATAGTAAAGAAGCCCTTTATTCCCTGTTCGATTTGGGTCACGCTTGCTCTGAAAGCCTCTATTTTCCAGCGATTCTTCACAAGTATCCATTCGCACCTTGAAGCCGCCCTTGCCGAGAAGCACATTAAGGACACGCATGTCGACAAGCCATTCCGGGGACCAGGTCCAGCAATGACAACGAAAATCGAGACACACGCCATGGGCGTTTTCGCGCCGCGCGAGGCCGCCAGCCCGGCTTCCGCATCGCAGAAGACCGAATTGGGGAAAATGCCCGAATGGGACCTGAGCGATCTTTATCCCGGTCCCGATTCCGGCGCCCTGAAGGGTGATCTGGCGCGCGCGGGCGTGGAGGCGGAGGCCTTCGCCAATAGTTATCAGGGGAAACTTTCCGGTCTGGCCGGTGGTGACGAGGGCGGCGCGGCGCTTGCCCGCGCTTTGCAGGACTTTGAGGCCTTGCAGGACCTGGTGGGCCGCATCGCCTCATTCGCCAGTCTGCTCTACGCGGCCGATACGTCGGACCCCGACCGGGCCAAATTCTATGGCGATATCCAGGAGAAGCTGACCGCCATCACGACCCATCTCCTGTTTTTCGGGCTCGAATTCAACCGGCTCGACGAGGCTGTGATCGAAGACGCAATGAAGGACGAGGCGCTTGCCCGCTACCGGCCCTGGATTGAGGATTTGCGAAAGGAGCGGCCCTACCAGCTCGACGACGAGATCGAGCGGCTGTTCCACGAAAAGTCGGTCACCGCGCGCGGCGCGTGGAACCGCTTGTTCAACGAGACGATGACGGCGCTGCGTTTCGAGGTTGGCGGCGAGGAGCTCACCCTGGAGCCGACGCTCAACCGGCTGCTGAGCGCGGATGCCGCCACGCGCAAGGAAGCCGCCGGCGCTCTGGCGGGCGTGTTTGGCGAGAATAAGCGCCTGTTTGCGCTGATCACCAACACGCTGGCCAAGGACAAGGCGATCTCCGACACCTGGCGCGGCTTTGACGATATCGCGGATTCACGCCATCTGGCGAACCGGGTGGAGCGCGAGGTGGTGGACGCGCTGGTGGCGGCGGTGGATGACGCCTATCCGCGCCTGTCGCACCGCTATTACAAGCTCAAGGCCAAATGGCTCGGGATGGACGCGCTCGCCCACTGGGACCGCAACGCGCCGTTGCCGGAGGTGCCGCTGCGCGTGATCGGCTGGAGCGAGGCGGAGAGCCTTGTGCTCGACGCCTATGGCGCGTTCACGCCCGAGATGGCCTCGATTGCAAAAACCTTTTTTGACAAAAACTGGATCGATGCGCCGATCCGCGACGGTAAATCGCCCGGCGCTTTTTCGCACCCGACGGTGCCGAGCGCGCATCCCTATATCCTGCTCAACTATCAGGGCAAGCCGCGCGATGTCATGACGCTGGCGCACGAGCTGGGGCACGGGGTCCATCAGGTGCTGGCCAATGTGCAGGGCCCGCTGATGGCCTCGACGCCGCTGACGCTGGCCGAAACGGCAAGCGTGTTCGGCGAAATGCTGACCTTCCAGAAACTGCTCGGCGACACCGGGCAGGGACCGGATCGCAAGGCGCTGCTCGCGTCGAAAGTGGAAGACATGATCAACACGGTCGTGCGCCAGATCGCTTTTTATACCTTCGAACGCCGGGTTCATACCGAGCGCAAGAACGGCGAGCTGACGGCGGAAAAGCTCGGCGAAATCTGGCTGGAGGTTCAGCGCGAAAGCTTGGGACCGGGCGTAGCGCTGAAAGCGGGATATGAAAGTTTCTGGTGCTACATTCCCCACTTCATCCATTCGCCTTTCTACGTCTATGCCTATGCCTTCGGCGAGTGCCTGGTGAACTCCCTCTATGCGGTCTACCAGAACACCAGCGAGGGCTTTGCCGAGAAATATCTCGATATGCTCCGCGCCGGCGGGACCAAGCATCATACCGAGCTTCTGGCGCCCTTCGGGCTGAATGCCAGCGATCCGGGCTTCTGGACCATGGGGCTGAAGGTTATCGAGGAGATGATCGACGAACTGGAGGCGATGGACGCGAAAGCGTGAGTTTGAGCGTAGCGTGGCGACGAAATACCCCATCCCCTGGATTTCGACCTATATCCTCGCCGCGATCGCGCTCATCGGCCTTTCTTTCTATGCCGTCTGGCAAATGGACCGGTGGAGCTCCGGCTATGACCGCGACGATCCCGACTTCGATTATCTTGAGCGCATCGCCCGCTCGGCAACCCCGCGCCGCGGAGATTTCGCCAAGCTGAATGGCGGTGACTGGCAGGCGCTGTGCCTCGTCGGATCGCAGGGCTTTGTCGCCGAAGCGTTGCGCGCGGCGAAAATCCCCGAAGCCTTGGCAAACACCATACGCGACGCCTTCGACGCCGATCCGCCAGAGCTTCACGTCACCGAATTCACGCTGGCCTATGTGAAGGGGGAGGGCGAGGCAAAGCTGTTGCGCGCGCCTCATGGCTATGCCTTCGCGCGGGCGGGGCAGGCGATTTGCACGGAGCGGGAAGAGCCGGTTGTCGCGCTGCCCGTGAGGGTGGGGGAGTAGAGGGGGTTGGTGAATTTCGGACGAGTAGCTGGGTTGCCCGACCGGCGCAACTTGAGGCTGCGTCAAGATCGTTATCGCGACATCAAGACGCTGCTAAATCGTCTTTGTCATGCAGAAACTGAAAGGATCGTGGAGATAGTCACCAAAGGATTCGCAACGCTTAAAATCGAAACTTTGATACAGCAGTTGTGCCGGTGCGAAGGCGTCTGAATTTCCAGTTTCCAAACTCAATCGGTCGTATCCGCGCTTATTGCTTTCCTCGATGAGATGTTGAAGAAGTTTTTTGGCGACACCTCTTCCGCGAAATCCTTTTGCCGTATGCATGGATTTGATTTCGCCATGTCGCTGGCTCAATTCCTTGAGGGCAACGCAGCCCAACAATGTCTGATTTTCCCACGCGGTCCAGAATGTTAAATCCGGCTGTTTCAACGAGTCCAGGTCAAGTGCGTGACCACTTCCGGCGGGGGTATGCGCGGCGGCGAAATCCAGGTGGGCCTGCAGCAGCAGGCCTATTTCAGGCCCGCTCAAATCATCAACGCGTATCGAAATGGTCATCGCGAAAATCTAGCTGAGAAGATTGAGGCCGCCAAGTTGGCCAGTCCCGTCCAGTCAGCGATGCACAGAAAATCCTACTCCGACAACATCCGCGTCATACAGGCACCCAATTACTCTGTCCGGTCCCAGCCGTACCGCCCGTGCCGGGCAAACACTTCCGTCGAGCCGTCCTTTTTCACCAGCAGAACCTCATTGGGCTCTTTCTCGCTGCCCATTTCCATGCCGGGATGGGCGGGCTCGAATGCTGGCATGGTCATCAGTGATAATCCCTCCCGCCGGACGGGGTTGCAAACGCAGTCCGGCGAGGGGATTTATTAGTCCGCGGCCCAAGCAAAAATTAAGAACGCTATTTGGGGATCGGTATCTGGGCCAGGATTTTTGTAAGCGCATCGGCGCAGGCATCGGCCACCGGTCCATTAGGCGCCTTTGAACCCGGCGGCGTTGCATAGCCGGTTTTCTCGATCAGACTGTCGCGGTTCCACGAGCTTTCCTTGCTGAAAGCGTCGCGTTGTTCCGCTGTTGCGTTGGCGCTGTATCGCTCGACGCATACCGGCGCATACGCGGCTACCAGCGCGGCGGTTGTGCGTTCAACGGCCATTTTCTCGGCATTGCTGCCAAAGGTCCATCCGCCCCAACCAAAGCCGATGGCCATGGTGGCGATGGCGCCAACAAATGCACCTTGAACGAGACGTGTAACCGACTCGCGGCAACTATATACTTGAGAACGGAAGCTAGGCCACCCATATAGCTCTTAACAGGAGCACTACCATGGCCAAAGCAAGCATTGAGAATCCCGCCTTTTTTGATGAAGATGCCGCTCGCGAAGCCTTAGAGTCGGTTCGCTGGCCTGAGGGACCCGTTTGCCCTCAGTGCGGCAATCTGGATCAAGAAAAGATCGCGAAGGGCAAGGGCAAAGCGCACCGTCCCGGCTTGTACTATTG
>JAJFHO010000045.1 GCA_021775575.1 Hyphomicrobiales bacterium | reverse complement strand
CTTATGTGCGTCAGGAATTGATCTCCGGAATGAAGCCTTATTTGAAACGCCGTTTCGAGGTCTATAACGGCGTCGCTGATCTCTATACTTATTTCTTCGAGCGGGGTTTGCGTCTGCTGAAGCCGGGCGGACGCCTGGGTTACATATCCTCATCTACCTTTTTCAAGACGGGATCGGGTGAGCATCTGCGGCGTTACCTACTCAAAAATGCTGCACTTGAGACCGTCACTGATTTCGGCGATCTGCAAATTTTTGAGGGCGTTACAACATATCCTGCGATCCTGACCATGCGTAGGTCCGATGCCCCGGAAGATCATGATCTGCGCTTCTGGAAGCTGGATAAGGTCCCTGATGACAATTTTTCTTCCGCCTTCACTAAACATGCAGAACCATATCCTCAATCATCTCTTGGCGAAGCAAGCTGGGAGCTGGAAAGCCCGGCCCTGAGGGCCCTGCGCAAAAAAATCCGCGTTGGCAAGTCAACATTGAAAGATGTTTATGGCTCCCCGCTGTATGGAATCAAGACGGGCTTAAACGAAGCCTTTGTTATCGACCGGGCCACACGTGACCAGCTTATAGCCGAAGACCCGAATACAGCTAAATTGTTAAAACCATGGCTTGTTGGGCGTGCAATTCAACGGTGGCGCGTCGAACCCGACGACTCATTTCTTGTTTTTGCCCGACGTGGAATTGACTTGGCAGCTTATCCTGCAATCAAGAACCATCTTGAGAAGTACGCGGAGCGCTTAGAGCCTAGGCCGGCAAGCTGGGTGCCCAGCGGGCCTGGCGAAAAGTGGCCAGGTCGGAAGCCTGGTCAATATGAATGGTTCGAAATCCAAGACACTGTGGCGTATTTCTCTGAATTCGAAAAACCCAAGATCATATTTCGCGATATTTCCGACCAAAATGAATTCGTCCTCGACGCCAACAATTACTTCAATGACACAACAAGCTATTTCATTCCTGGCTCGGACTTCTTTCTGCTTGCCGTACTAAATTCGAATATCATCTGGTTCTGTCTTAAGGCAATGACTCCGCAAGCGCGCGGAGGATATTTCAGATTCAAGGCCCAATATGTTGATGCATTTCCAATCCCCTCTGCCTCAGACAAAGACAAAGCTAGCCTCTCCTCCCTCGCCCAGGCCTGCCAATCCGCCGCCGAGGAGCGCTACAGGCGCCAGGAGGCCCTGCGGCGGCGCATCCCCGACCTGTGCCCGGCGGACAACGAGAATATGAAGCGCGAAGCGGACGGCACGCCCAAACTCACCACCAAGCTCAAACAGTGGTGGAAACTCGACGACTTCGCCGCCTTCCGCGCCGAGGTGAAAAAGACCTTCAAAGCCGATATTCCGCTCGCCGAACGCAGCGACTGGGAGGACTGGCTGAAAAAGGAAAGAGGCGAGATCGACCGTCTTTCAGCGGAAATTGCCCGTAACGAAGACGAAATCAACCAGATCGTTTATCGTCTGTTCGACCTGAACGAAGAAGAAATCGCACTTCTGGAAGCGAATATCTAATGCCCGACCCATTTACGATCAAAATATTCGTGCCAAACGGCGACCCGGAAGGTGTGCGCATAATCGACAGGATGAACTGGACCGGTCGCGGCATCGTATTCCCTCGCGAGGACTGGCAGAACACGCGGCAGCGGTCTGAATTTCAACAGGCCGGCGTCTATATTCTGCGAGGATACGGCCCCGACGACGAAGACATCCCTGTCCTCTATATCGGCCAGACGGACACACTGAAAAACCGTATCGATAAGCATTTCAAGATTTTGGATTTTTGGGAGTGGGCCTGCGTGTTCGTCTCGACCAACAATACCCTGAACCGGGGGCATACCACATGGATCGAATACGCTTTGGTGGATCAGGCCCAAAAGGCCGGGCGAAGCCGCCTCCACAACAATCAAAACCCGCAAGAACCCAGCCTTTCCGAAGCCGAAAAAGCCGATACCGTCGGCTTCTTGAAGGAGGCCCTTCAGATTTTGCCTCTCGTTGGGCTGCACGCCTTTGAAGAGCCAAGGCCCGTCGTTCAATCGGCAACAGCCGCACCCGCGACTTCAACGTCGACCGGGAGCAAATCTCTCGACACAATTGTCGTTCCGGCGCATGACGAAGGCTTTGAGGGCGTCTTTCTTCGCGAAAACGCATGGTATGCGATCCGCATTTCCGGCGGCATGCGGGCAAAAATCAAATGGCTCGCCGTTTATCGCATTCGTCCGATTTCCGCGATCACCCATCTGGCCGAAGTGGTATCGATCGAACCGTATGGCGAAAGCGGAAAGTTCAAGGTCAATGTTGGGGCGATTGAGGAAACCGAGCCAATAACGTTGGGGGAAAACCCCAATATCGCGCCGCAAGCGCCACGCTACACGTCACTCAAGAAACTCAAAGAGGCCAAGACCCTTGCCGATCTCGGCTGGTAGCACTTCGAGCCACATCCCCATCCCCTATATTTGCGCGGCGTCAAATATCGGCACCCCTCCCCTCACATCCGCAACACCCCAAACTTCGTCTCCTCCACCGGCGCATTGAGCGCCGCCGAGAAAGCCAGCCCCAGCACGCGGCGGGTTTCGCCGGGGGTGATGATGCCGTCGTCCCACAGCCGCGCGGTCGCGTAATAGGGGTGGCCCTCCGCTTCGTACTTGTCGCGGATCGGCTGCTTGAAGGCCTGCATTTCGGCTTCCGGCCAATCGGCGCTTTCCGGTTTGACGGCGGCGAGAACGCTCGCCGCCTGCTCGCCCCCCATCACCGAGATGCGCGCATTGGGCCAGGCAAACAGGAAGCGGGGGCCATAGGCGCGCCCGCACATGGCGTAGTTTCCCGCGCCATAGGAGCCGCCGACGATGAGCGTCACCTTGGGCACGGCCGCGCAGGCGACTGCCGACACCATTTTGGCCCCGTCCTTGGCGATGCCGCCGGCTTCCGCCTGTTTGCCGACCATAAAGCCGGCGATGTTCTGCAGGAACAGCAGCGGCACGCGCCGCTGGCAGCACAGCTCGATAAAATGCGCGGCCTTGAGTGCGCTTTGCGAATAGAGAATGCCGTTATTGGCAAGAATACCGACGGGAAGCCCCTCGATATGGGCGAAACCAGTGAGAATCGTCTCCGCGTAAAGCCGCTTGAACTCGTCGAACTCGGACCCATCGACGATGCGGCCGATCACCTCGCGCGCGTCATACTGGGTAGCGAGCGATTGCGGAACGACGCCGTTGAGTTCGTCCGGGTCGAGCAGCGGGGGTTCGCTTTCGCGGGTGGCGATATCGATATTCTTGCGGGTGTTCAGATTGGCGACGATGGTGCGCGCTATCGCCAACGCATGGGCGTCGTCATTGGCCATATGGTCGGCGACGCCGGACTGGCGCGTGTGCAGATCGGCGCCGCCCAGATCCTCCGCCGTGACGTCCTCGCCGGTCGCGGCCTTAACCAGCGGCGGGCCGCCGAGAAAGATCGTCCCCTGCCCCTTCACGATAATGGCTTCATCCGACCTGGCCGGGACATAAGCGCCGCCTGCCGTGCAGGAACCCATCACGACAGCGATCTGCGCAATGCCTTCAGCGGAAAGCCGCGCCTGGTTGTAAAAAATCCGCCCGAAATGTTCCCGGTCGGGGAACACTTGCGTTTGATGCGGCAGATTGGCGCCGCCGCTATCGACCAGATAAAGGCAGGGCAGCCGGTTTTCGCCGGCAATCTCCTGGGCGCGCAAATGCTTTTTCACGGTCATCGGGAAATAGGTGCCGCCCTTTATGGTCGCGTCGTTGGCGACGATCATGCATTCGCGGCCCGACACGCGGCCAATCCCTGTGATCAGTCCCGCGCCGTGGATGGCGTCGTCATACATGGCGTGAGCGGCCAACTGGGAGAGTTCCAGAAAAGGCGAGCCCGGATCGAGCAGCCGCATCACCCGGTCGCGCGGCAATAATTTACCCCGCCCCTCATGGCGTTCGCGCGCCTTGTCGCTGCCGCCGCGCGCCGCGTCGGTGCGTTTCGCCTGGAGATCGGCAATCAACGCCTCCATATGGGCGGAATTGGCGCGGAAGTCCTCCGCGCCGGCCGCAATATTCGATGTCAGCTTTGCCATATGTTCCCCCGCGCTTCCCGCCCACTCTTTCGAAGCGGTCCGGAGCCGTCAACCTCGCACGAACCCGCGCGATACTTGTTGAAACGGTTGGCGCGCGATTGTGTAGTGTTGATTCCAGTTTGGGCGCAATGTGACTATCTTGCGCCGAACGTCCAACAGGCACGGTAAATTCATGGCGACCAACCCACTCGATCTTCTTGATGCTATGGGCAAGCGCGGGCGCCAGGCCTTCGAAAAGCTGACCGAACGTGTCAGCCTTCCCGCGGGACATACGCTTTTCCGCCAGGGCGCCCCGCCAGAGGCAATGTATCTGGTCATGGCCGGTTCGCTGGGGGTCTATGTCCACGGACCCTCGCATGAGCGCCAGCTGCTTGCGCTCATCGAGGCCGGCGAAACCGTCGGTGAGATGGCGGTTATATCCAGCACGCCGCGTTCGGCAACCGTGATCGCCATCCGCGACTGCGTGTTGCTGAAACTCTCCAAGGCGCATTTCGACCAGCTGCAAAAGCGTGAACCCGAACTGATCGCGGGGTTGAACCGTATCCTGGTACACCGGCTGCGGCAGGTTGCCCGCGGCAAGGGTATGCGGCTGGAACCGAAAACCGCGGCAATCCTGCCGGCAACGCAGGAAATTGAATCCACACCCATTGCCCGAAAACTTGCCGAATTTATCAGGGCCGACGGGAAAACGGTCCTCATACTCGGACCCGAGCACGCCAATCGGCCGAGCGGCTGGTTCACCGAGCAGGAGGCCGCCCACGATCATCTTTTTCTGTGCAGTGACCATTCGTCGAAAGACTGGATACGCCTTTGCGCCCGTCAGGCGGACAGGATCATGGTGGTTGCGCGCGCCAACGACCCGGTTGTCACGGAACTGCCCGGCGATGTGCTTCGGCAGCGCGCCGATCATCAGCTCCTCGATCTTGTTCTTATCCACGAAACTCCCGGCGCTGTTCCACAACAGACCGATCGATGGCTGGAGCTAATGCCGGTCAACCGGCATTTCCATATCCGCGACGAGGAAATCAAGGACTGGAAACGGCTCGCCCGGGTGATCAGCGGACGCGCCGTCGGCGTCGTATTGTCCGGCGGCGGCGCACGCGCCTACGCTCATATCGGAGCGCTCAAAGCGATAACCGAATATGGTCTCGACATCGATTTCCTCGGCGGCGCCAGCATGGGCGGCATTATCGCCGCCAGCATGGCGATGGGCTGGGACGTGGACCGGCTGGCCTCGGGAGTGCGGCACGCCTTTGTGAAATCCAAGCCGCTTTCCGATCTGACGCTACCGCTTGTCGGGCTCGTCAAGGGCCGAAAGGTCGAACGGCTGTTGGCGGAACATTTCGGCCAATTGCAGATCCCCGACCTTTGGCTGCCCTTTTATTGCGTGTCATCGAATTTGAGCGATGGCTCGCTATACGTTCACAAGACCGGCGCCGTACGCGATGCGCTGAGAGCAAGCATCGCGCTCCCCGGCGTTTTGCCGCCCAAGATCATCGGCGACGACGTGCTCGTTGATGGCGCCGTCATCAACAACCTGCCCGTGGATGTAATGCGCGGTCTGCACCGCGGCCCGATCATCGCCGTCGATGTCACCCGCGACAGGGCGCTCAGCCCGGAGATGCTGGCCCTAACGCACCAAAGCTCATGGCTGAAGAGGCTGAAGAACCCGCCAATCATCCCGATCCTGATGCGCGCGGGCACAGTTTCGTCCGACGTCGAGATTGAAAAGCAGGCGCGCAACGCGGATTTGCTGATCGCGCCCCATCTGGGCGACATCGACATCCGCGACTGGAGCGCCTTCGAAAAGGCCGTCACGATCGGATATGAGCACACGGCGGAAACGCTCGACAAGTCGCTTTCATCGCTGCACCGCGCGCGCCGCGTTCGGCTGGAGTAAGCACCGCCGATCCCTGCGCCGGGCAGAGTTATTTTTGCTTCCAGGGCGCGTCGACCTCCTCGACCGGGCCTCCCGCCTTTTTCCAGCCTGTAAATCCGCCTTCGATATGAGCGACCGGCTTCAGTCCCATCTTTTGCACGATTTGCGTCGCCAATGCCGAACGCCACCCGGTAGCGCAGTGGAAAACGAACTTCCTGTCCTGCGCGAACATATCCTTGAAATAAGGGCTGCCGGGATCGATCCAGAATTCGAGCATTCCTCTCGGCGCGTGGAAACTCCCGGGGATTTTGCCGTCGCGAGGCAGCTCCCGCACGTCGCGGATATCGACGATGACAACATTGTCGTCATCAAGCAGGCCAATCGCATCCTCGGCGGAAATCTCCTCGATCTCCGCCTTGGCCTCCTCGACCAGCTGCTTGACTCCGATTTTGATATTCTGCGTCATTCGCCCTGCCTCCACCGTTGCGTGAAACCGAGCGCAGTTCATACCGCATCGGTGCGGACAGACAAGAGTAAGCAGGTACACAGCGGCAGCATAAAAAAGGCAGCGCCCGAAATGCGGTATCGGGACGCCGCCAATTTGTTTTTCCAGTCAGCCGGCCTGCCGTTACCGGAAACCTGCATTCGTCAAGGTGACGCCTCGCGTCACCCTGTGCGCACCTGGGCCATGAATTTCTCGACCTCGCCCTTCAGCATTTCCGATTGCTCGGAGAGCTCGCCGGCCGCCGATGTGACTTGAGTTGAGGCTGATCCAGCCTCCTGGGCGGCCTGGGTCACACCGGTAATATTCTTGGTGACCTCCTGGGTACCGGTCGCAGCTTCCTGAACATTGCGGGATATTTCCTGCGTGGTCGCGCCCTGTTCTTCCATCGCCGCCGCGATCGCTGTCGAAGTTTCGTCCAGTTCGCGAATGGCATTGCTGATATCGTCCATCGAAACCACGGCAGTCTGTGTCGCAGCCTGGATTTCCTCAATCTGCTGGTTGATACCTTCGGTCGCCTTGCTGGTCTGGCTGGCCAGCTCCTTGACCTCGGAAGCAACCACCGCAAAGCCCTTGCCCGCCTCGCCGGCACGGGCCGACTCAATCGTTGCGTTGAGCGCCAGAAGGTTGGTTTGCTCGGCAATTTCGGTAATCATGCTCACCACTTCGCCAATCTTGCTGGCGGTATCGGCAAGCGTTCCGATTTGCGTGCTCGTGACTTGGACAACTTCGACGGCTTTTTTCGAGGCCTGCGACGCCTGCGTTATCTGCTGGTTGATCTCACCCACCGAGGTAGCCATTTCTTCCGCTGCCGCCGCCACGGTCTGCACATTGGATGAAGCCTCTTCCGAAGCGGTCGCCACGGCTGCCGCCTGGTTGCTGGTCTCCTCCGAAATGCTCGCCATCGATTGCGCCGTGCTGTTCAGCTCCGCCGAAGCCGAGGAGACGGTTCCGATAATACCGCCAACGCTGGAATCGAAATCGTCGGCCAGTTTTTCCATCATCTGGCGCTTTTCTTCCTCGGCCTGCTTTGCGGCTTCCGCCTGCCGATTTTCAAGCTCGACCTTCTCGATGGCGTTATCCTTGAAGACCTGTACGCAGTTGATCATGTCGCCGATTTCGTTGGCCTTCGCCGGCGGCAACTCGACATCCAGCTTGCCTTCAGCCAGGGACGTCATGGCGGAGATGATGATCCTGAAGGAGCCATTAATGGTCCTGATGATCAGGTAGGCCAGTCCGCCGGCAAGCGCCAGCGCGACCGCGGCCATCACAATAGCGAGCCATTCACTTGCTTGCGCGGCCGCTTCCCGCGCCGCAAGTTCATGCAAGAGATTCTGGCTTAAGCCGTCCTCGATGCTTTTCAACCCATTGATCTTTTGAGTGATTGTGCCGAACCAGGCTTTGCCGGTGATGCCCTGTAAATCTCCGGTGAGACCGCCTTCGAACACGACCTCGCGCATGCGCTGCACTTCCTTGGCGGCGTCCGACGACATCACCTTGTCGAAGAGCGCCTTTTGTTCATCAGTGGCTTGAGTCAGGAAAACCTTGTTGTAGGTGTCCTGGGTGGTAATCAGCCGCTTGAACTTGTCCAATGCGGCAGCCGAAAACTGGCCGGCGGCGAGCTGGCCGGCGCCGACAGCCCGCTCGATCCCGGCGCGCTCTTTGCCCTGAAGGAAGCTTGTATACGCAACAATGTGCAACGAAACCGTTGGGTCGGGGCTCAATTGCGACGATGATTCAATCAGGTTCAGACTCTGGCCGTTGAGCCCGGTGTAGTATCCGATCGCCTTTGGCGCCGGAATTGAGAGCGAATCCACCTGGGTGCGGATTGCCTTCATTTGCCCAAGATCGGACAGCATAGCCTTGAGGTCTTGTTCGAATTTCGATCCGAAATTCTGTGCATCGAACCCGGCCAGGAATTTCTCCAGTTCCGCCCGCTTCGCGTCGGTCAGTTTCCGCTGGGCTGGTAATTCCGTGACGAACTTTTTGCCGGAACTTCCTAGATAGCCAGCTGTCGCTCCCCGCTCCTTTTGCTGCTCATGCACCAGATTGCTCATCTTGACGGCAAGCTTTGTCAACTGCCCGAGATCGCCCATCGCGCTGCTCTTCGCGATCTCTTTCAGGACAGTCTGGGTTGAAAACACCATCATGGCCAGGATTGGCACCATCGCCACGACTATGATCAGCCGGGACAGTTTCATATTGTTGAGAAATTGCATGCCAGTCACCTTTCCAGCGCAGACGGCGAGGAGCATGAAAACACTCTCCTATCTCGCCAAGGGTCAAAATCAGTCGTCCATCGAAGCGCGAATCACTCGCTAGAGTTGAATCTAGGTTCTAAAGATCGCTGCTGTCGGTTAATGCAACGTAAACGTGCATCCGACAGGTTGTCGCATGTTATTTTCTGTAAAAACAATGAGTTAAAATTGCAACCGAGTAACGATCCAGGTTATGGAGCCGGGAACAGCGAAGCGGTACGCCCGATCAGGCGGTAGATGACAAGACCGGCCCACTGGCGCACCGCAATATCGACCCGCCGCAACCCGCTGGATGGTTTCGAAAAGAACCGGGCGAGGTCCTCACGCCCTCTGGTACGGTAATCGACTGGCCACGGCTCGACATCGAACCCGACATTTCTGAAACAGCCGATTGAGCGCGGCATGTGATTTGCCGACGTTACCAGCAGCCAGCGCTGCTCCTGCGTCGGTTTGATCATCTCTTTGGTGTAGAGCGCGTTTTCATATGTGTCGCGAGACCGGCCTTCCAGCAACACCCGCGCTGGCGCGATGCCGAGACCGGCGAATATTTTCGCGGCGTCGACGGCCTCGCTTCCGCGATCATAAATGACGCCGCCGGAGCCTCCGCTGACGACAATCCTCGCGTTGGGAAAACGCCGTGCCAGCATTGCCGCTTCGACGACACGCTCGCCCGCTTCGGTCAGGGCCGGCTGCCCCCGGGCCGCGCTGACCAGCATATCGAGAGCGCCGCCGAGAACAATAATACCGTCAGGCGCCCTTCCCGCTGAAAGATCGGCCGGCGGAAACCGCTCCTCCAGCGGCAGCATCACGGCATGGCCAAGAGGCGAAAGCCCCGCGGCAAGAAGCAACAAGGCGGCCGCCAGTACTATCCGGCGCCCAGCCCGCGCATAGCGGCTCCACAGCATGACGGTGCCGGCAAGCAGCAGCAGGAGCAGCAGGCTCGACGGCTGCGCGACAAACCAGATAATTTTCGCGATATAGAAAAACATGGTGCCGTCACCCGTCCCGTCCGTTTCCAGCCGCTGCGGCGCTCAGGACCGCGTGCGCCCGCGCCGTTCCGCCTCGCGCTTGAGCATCCGGTTCATGGCCTGGAACCCGGTTTCGATCGCCTTCCCGGACCGCGCCAGGATCGCGCCGGAAAGCACACCGCTAAACATCTCGAACTGTTCGAAGCGGCAACGCCCGACATCTTCAACCACGACGCGAAACCCGTGTTCGCCCTGAAGGAGCAGGCCGGCAAGAATTCCGTCGCGCCACCGAAACTCCTTGCCCTCGTCCAGATGCGTGATTTTCGGCTGCAACGTCATCACCTTGCTGCCCGGCGGCGAAATGGTCACGGTTGGACGCGCGCCCATGGCAACCTTTCCGGACGCTTTCATGACCGGGTTCCATCCCTCCCAGCCGTCAAGATCGCTGATCACTTCCCAGACGATATCCGCGGGCGCGCCGATACCGATCTCGCTATGGATCGTTTTCATGGCATGCGTTCCAGCGCGACCGCCGTCGCCTCGCCGCCGCCAATGCACAGCGCCGCGACGCCGCGCTTGACGTCGCGCTTTTCCATCGCCGCCAGCAGCGTCACCAATATCCGTGCGCCCGACGCTCCGATCGGGTGCCCGAGCGCGCACGCCCCGCCATGCACATTGACTTTTTCATCATCCAGCCCGAGGTCGCGTATTGCCGCCATCGCCACGATGGCAAATGCCTCGTTGATCTCAAACAGATCGACGTCGCCGATATCCCAACCGATGGATTCGATCAGCTTTCCAATCGCCTGGACCGGCGCGGTGGTGAACCAGGCCGGCGCCTGCGCATGGGTCGCGCATCCGGCGATCCGGGCCTTTGGCGTCGCGCCAAGCGCTTCCGCCTTGCTGGCGCGCATCAGCACCAGTGCCGCGGCGCCATCGGAAATTGAGCTGGAGTTGGCGGGCGTTACCGTGCCGTTGTCGCGGAATGCCGGCCGGAGCGTGGGTATCTTTTCCGGATCGGCATTATAGGGCTGCTCGTCCTTGCCGACCTCCACGCTGCCCTTGCGGGTCTTTACCGTGACGGGCGCAATTTCGGCCGCAAAGCTGCCGTCTTCGCTGGCCGTCCTGGCGCGTTCCAGCGACCGGATCGCATAGGCATCCTGCACCTCGCGGGTGAATTGATATTTCTCCGCCGTGTCCTCCGCGAAAGTCCCCATCAGGCGGCCTTTGTCATAGGCGTCCTCCAGTCCATCCAGAAACATATGATCCAGGACCTGCCCATGGCCAAGCCGCATTCCGCCTCTCGCCTTCGGCAACAGATAGGGTGCGTTGGTCATGCTCTCCATGCCGCCGGCGACAATGACCTCGCCGGGACGCACATGAAGCGCGTCGACGCCCATCATCACGGTCTTCATTCCCGAACCGCACATCTTGTTGAGCGTCGTGCAGGGCACTGAATCGGGACAGCCCGCTCCAAACGCCGCCTGCCGCGCGGGGGCCTGCCCCTGCCCCGCCGGCAATACGCAGCCCATCAGAACCTCCCTCGTTTCGCCCGGTGAGACGCCGGCGTTTTCGAGAGAGGCGCGGATCGCCGCGGCACCCAGCTCGGGGGCGGAAAGCGGGCTCAGGCCGCCCTGGAAACCGCCAATGGCGGTACGGGCGCTTCCCGCAACAACGATCGGATCGGAAGGGATGTCCTTGTGGGGCAACGGCATTAAATTTCCTTTCGATTTTCCGGAATGGATTGCCATGAATCGATGCCGGACGGTCGCTCTGTAGCGTGTTTTACCACGCCTGCGAGCGCGAGACGCGCCTTCATTTTGCGCCCGGCGTTCGGCAAAACAACCTGCAGCGGGGCGTCGTGTTTTTGACGGCGCCGGCAGCGTTCAATTGAGAATTATGCTTAACATCGGTTGTCATAAAGTCGCTGCAATTCACTGATTAATCTATTAGATCTAAATTTGTAAACACTCCACCAGTTTGAAGAGCCGAGGTGAATGAGGGTTTGCAGCCAGTTGTCCGATCCCAGTGTCGCGGGGTCTTGGGTCGGGCGCGCAAAAGGCGGGAGCCGCCGATTGCGACACAAGTTGAGTATTTGAAGTTGCGTAAGGAGTAACCCGCGTCATGCCCCCCATCCAACTGTCGCTGCGCGAACGAGCGCTGCTGTCCCGGCTGGCCCGATCGCCGATTTCCGCCGCCGAAGTCGACCGCGACTATGTCAAGAAATTTGTCGAACACGGTCTCGCGGTCAGTCAGGCGCTGCGCCTGACGATCACCACCAGAGGACAGATCGAAGTCCTGCGGCAACGGTTCCGGCGCATGCCGGCCAAACAAAAGGCGCTCGCTACCGACGGTGATTTCGTTTCCAAGCTCGAGGAAACCTTCAAAAACGGCAAGCTCCGCCAACTGCTCGACGGGAGCGATGTCCGCAGCGGTACGAAAAATCACTGAATCCAGCGACGACTGCTGAACGGACTACTGCCGTTTGCCCAAAGCATCGCGCCAGCCCCTGAGCTGCAACGCACGCGATGCTTTCAACTCGATTGTGCAGGCAGGCCCGTCGAATACGGCCCGATCCTGCGCAAAAAGCACGTAAGGCAGGCGGCAGTCGGCAGACTGATAGGCGACCCACATCGCCTGCGCTTCGGCTAATTTTTCGCGCTGGCTGGGATCCAGCCGTATCTCAAGCTTCGCCAGTTCATCGTGCAGCAGCAAATTCCACAGCGTGAATTCCCGCTCGTCGCATTCCATCTGATCGTCGATATGCGCATTGTCCGGATCGGCCTTGCATCGATCGGTCACCGCACCGATGCAGGCCCGGCCCGAACGCTCCGCCGCCCGTTCAGAATCAACGCAAACCGATATCCGGGCATTTGTCTCTTCCGGACTGCCGGTTCCCGCGGCGTCCCCGACCCACCAGGCATAAGCGAAAGCCGCCACAAGCGGTACGAGCAGCGAAAAACCACGGCAGCTGAACTTCAAGAAATTCGGCATGAACTCAACCCTCTTGAAAAATGCGTATACCCATCCTCGGAAATTTGTCCGTGTAACGATAATCAAACCACGCTCAATTTCTCTTGAGCGGTGTTCCAGGCGGGCGTTGGGCAGGCAAATCAGAGCCCCGCGTCGAGCTTTTGCTGAAGAGTGGGGAGAGTGACAATGGTGTGGCTTTTTTGGTGCCTCACCCCGTCTCCTCGAACAGCTCCCGGCCGATCAGCATGCGGCGGATTTCGCTCGTTCCCGCGCCGATCTCGTAGAGCTTGGCATCGCGCAGAAGCCGCCCGGTGGGGGTTTCGTTGATATAGCCCATGCCGCCAAAAACCTGGATCGCCTCAAGCGCCATCCAAGTGGCCTTTTCCGCGGCATAAAGGATGGCGCCGGCGGCGTCCTTGCGCGTGGTTTCGCCCCGGTCGCAGGCTTGCGCCACCGCGTAGACATAGGCCTTGGCGGCATTCATCGTGGTGTACATGTCGGCGATCTTGCCCTGCATGAGCTGGAAGGCGCCGATCGGCTTGCCGAATTGCTGGCGCGCGTGGATGTAGGGGATCACCATGTCCATGGCCGAGGCCATGATGCCAAGCGGCCCCGCGGCCAGCACCGCGCGTTCATAGTCGAGACCCGCCATGAGCACATGGACGCCCTTGTTCACGTCTCCCAGCACATTCTCTTCAGGCACTTCGCAATCCTGGAACACCAGCTCGCAGGTGTCGGACCCGCGCATACCGAGCTTGTCCAGCTTCTGCGCGGTCGAGAACCCTTTGAACCCATTCTCGATGATGAAGGCGGTGATGCCCTTGGCCCCCGCCTTCGGATCGGTCTTGGCGTAGACCACCAATGTCTCGGCTTCGGTCCCGTTGGTGATCCACATCTTGTTGCCGTTGAGAATATAGCGGTCGCCTTTTTTCTCGGCGCGCAGCTTCATCGAGACGACATCGGAGCCAGAGCCCGGCTCGGACATGGCAAGTGCGCCCACATGCTCGCCGGAGACGAGCTTCGGCAGATAGCGCTCTTTCTGCGCCTTGCTGGCGTTCAGGGCGATCTGATTGATGCAGATATTCGAATGGGCGCCATAGGAGAGCCCGACCGAGGCCGAGCCGCGGCTAATCTCCTCCATGGCGACGCAATGGGCCAGATAGCCCATGCTCACGCCGCCATATTCCTCCTCGACCGTAATCCCGTGAAGCCCCAGCGCACCGATCTTGGGCCATAAATCGCGCGGGAACTGGTTCGTGCGGTCGATCTCCTCGGCGCGCGGCGCAATCTCGTCGGCGGTGAAGGAGCGCACCGTGTCGCGCAGCATGTCGCAGGTTTCGCCGAGACCAAAATCGAGACCGGGATACTCGTTGGGGATCATAGGGCAACCTCCGCGCTGAACGGTCCGACTATACCAGCCACATCGCCGCGAGCCCGAGAAAAGCGAAAAAGCCGACGACGTCGGTGACCGTTGTGACAAACACGGCGGAAGCCACCGCGGGATCGATATCCATCGAGTCGAGCGCTATGGGAATCAGAATGCCCGACAGCCCGGCCACCAGAAGATTGATGACCATCGCCGTCGCGATCACGACGCCCAATATGTCGCTACCGAACCAGAAATAGGCCACAGCGCCGATGATGCCGGCGAAAAGAAGACCGTTGAGCAGGCCGACCACGGTTTCACGCGTGATCACCCGAAGCGCGTTGACGCGGCCAAGGTCGCGGGTCGCCAGCGCGCGCACGGCAACTGTCATGGTCTGCGTGCCCGCATTCCCGCCCATCGAGGCGACGATCGGCATCAGGACGGCCAGCGAGACCATCTGGTCGATGGTCGCATCGAACAGGCCGATCACCATCGACGCCAATATCGCCGTTGCCAGATTGACCAGAAGCCAGAGAAAGCGCCCCCGCGTGGTCCGGAAGACGGAATCTGTGATCGATTCATCGCCGACGCCGCCGAGCCGGTGGATGTCCTCCTCCGCCTCTTCCTGAATGACCTCGACAACATCATCGACGGTGATGACGCCGACGAGGCGGTCATTGTCGTCGGTCACCGGCGCCGATATCAGATCATAGCGCTCGAAATCGCGGGCGACCTGCTCCTGATCCTCATGCGTGTTTACAGCATGGATATTCCTGTCGGTGATATCCTCGATGATGACCGGCCGTTTGGCCCGCAGCAAACGGTTCAGCGCCACCGAACCGACGAGATGGAAGTCCGGGTCGACGACGAATATCTCGGAAAAACTGCTGGGCAGATCGTCATCCTCGCGCATATGATCGATGGTCTGCCCGATCGACCAGAAAGGCGCGACCGCGATAAATTCGGTCTGCATCAGCCGGCCGGCTGAGTCTTCTGGATATTCAAGAGAGCGTTCGAGTGCCGCCCTGTTTTCTTTGGGAAGCCGCGCCAGAATTTCCGACTGATCGGCTTCCTCCATATTCTCCAGCAGGTAAACGGCGTCGTCGGATTCGAGCTCGCGCACGACCTTCGCCACCTGCTCGTTCGGCATGGCGTCGAGCACCTGATCGCGAACCGGCTCTTCAAGTTCGCTGAGGGTGCCGGGATTGAAGGCCTTGCCCAGCGTTTCGATGAGCTGGCCCCGATGGCCGGGATGCAGCAGCTCGATCAGGTCGGCAAGATCGGCATCGTGGATATTGCCGGCGAGCACACGAACTTGCTTCTTGTCGTCTTGATCGAGCGCCGCCACGACGGCGCGCACATAGACCGCCAGCAGCGCGCCCTCGTCGTCGTGAACCTGAATTTCATCACGTGTTTCAGGCATGAATCGATCTCAACCTTTGCCGTCTAGGGCCTGCTTATACCGCAAGGGAAAAAAATGCCCGAAATATTGCGTGGAAAGGCATTTGCGCGCCAATGGTCGCCACGTAAAAAAATAGTCCCTATTTCCCGGCAATCCGCAAACAACATATAATATCAAACCGCACCTCTTTGAGCATCCTGGGGACACGCAATGCGAAATCTCGTAGCTCGTCTGTGCCTGTCAGCGGCGATCGCCGGCGGCGTCGCCTGCCCCGGCTTCGCCGGCGACTGCCCCGATAATC
>JAJFHO010000044.1 GCA_021775575.1 Hyphomicrobiales bacterium | reverse complement strand
CTTATATACCTGGTACAATGCAATCAATGAAACCACTAACCCAGAAAGTAGTGTTGAAATAATCACAACCGTGAGAATATTGTCTGAGAATTTATATGACCCATCTATGTCAACTCCACGGCGAGAGAGATACTGGTATACCGGAAAACAGATAAATGCGCTATAACATACAAAAGCCACACTCAGCTTCCTCCACCCCATATTCCTATCCTCAGTTGGGGAATCGGCATAACGCAGATTCCAAAGCCAACCCAGCCAGATTCCTGCCAGCGCGCAGGTCGAATAGATCAAGGGCAGTTGATAGCGGAGCGGCCTGTAATTCCATGGCAAAAGCTCTAAGTAGGTCATCAAAAACCAACCCGCAAAACAAACCACCACAGGACTAAGCCAGAAATCTATGCGCAATCTTTCAGTCTTGCCCTGTAACAATCGCCAAACGATCAGCGCCAGTGCAACCACCGCTCCAAACGATGCAACTGGCATCCGCGAAAACAGTCGGGTTATCACGCCCAATGAGAGTACTTTCCAGAAAAACTTCAACCAACTCTCTAGGACCTCTGGAGCGCCATAAATCCCGGTAGATTGCTCAACAAGATATGTCTGAATTGTCTCCATAGAGCCTAATGCGACATACAAATACCAAACCAGCGCAACAGATACCACACCGAACCCAATCAGCATGAATTGAGTGAGAAGGTTTCCGACTCCAGACGTTGTCCGCTTGGCTGAATATCTCTCGGCAATCACTATTAGCGCAACAACTGGTACAAACACGATGCCATGTAACTTCCCGAAAAGAAACGCCGCGCCAGCTAATGCGCCAACGCCAAATCTTTGGATATTGCTGGGAGTAACATTCAGAGCTAACCAGAGTGATCCAACTCCTAGCAGAACCATCGCATGTTCAAGAAAAGGAAGTCGACCATAGTGGAATTGATTTTGGTTTAGAAATAGCAGAAGAAGAGTGAGTATAGCCGCCATGTCACCGACATGGCGGCGAATAATCAAAGCAATGAGTAAAATACTAGAGAGAGAAAACAATAAGGCAACAAGTCTACTTGAACCATAACTCACACCAGTAAGCATGTAGATAGGTTTTGAAATCAAAGATACAGCAGAACGCTCAAACAATGGAAAGCGTGTGTCTTCCAGCGGATTTGCATCATCATAGAGAACAGAATTTCGCGCCGAAAGTGTGTAGGCCGCCGGATCAGTATAAACACCCTGACTAGTAGTCAACTTTGCGGGTGGGTCAGATGAAATGTGCGCAAACCGAATGATCGATAGTAACGCAAAAACTATCAGAACTATGTGTCGCCCATGTAGCCATGTTTTAATCGGTATCATCGTCCCTAAGGTAGCCGCCGAGAGGAGTCTGGTCAAGCCAAGTTCTTGCGCGCCCTAAGAGTGAAGCCCTCACAAAGAAAGCGTCAGACACAGGTTACTCCAA
The DNA here is from genome assembly GCA_021775575.1 of Hyphomicrobiales bacterium. Lineage (GTDB taxonomy): Bacteria > Pseudomonadota > Alphaproteobacteria > Rhizobiales > Methyloligellaceae > JAJFHO01. The sequence continues at coordinate 4,059 of JAJFHO010000044.1, read as the reverse complement.
ACCTGCGCCGACGCTCTCTCGGTAAATCAAACATCCATGTCAATTTGATCAGTCCAACCCAGAGCTGGACCGAACAAACACTGGCGCTACTCCCCCTCGCTGTAGCGCACCTTCCCTTTAAGTATGGTCATCTCAACTCTACCGGAAAGCTTCCAACCACCAAACGGTGTATTGCGTGAGAGCGACTTGAACTTACTAGGGTCAACAGTCCATTCACGATCGGGATCGATAATAGTCAAATCGGCCGAACGACCAGTTTGCAAATCACCAAGATCCTGCTTAATAATCCGCGCGGGATTCACAGTCATCTTAGAAATCGCTTCCTGCCAAGTGATAAATCCTTTGTCGATTAAATACGTCTTGACCAAGCCCAAGACAGTTTCCAACCCAACCATACCGGGAGGCGCCTGATCGAACTCTACTTCTTTCTCTTCAGCGCTGTGCGGAGCATGATCGGTGGCGATACAGTCAATCGTGCCATCAACAATACCAGCAATCACAGCATCAACATCCGCTTGTGTGCGAATCGGCGGATTCACACGCAGATTTGTATCAAACTCCTTATCGATCAAATCATCAGTGAGGGTAAAGTGATGTGGACAAGCCTCAGCAGTGATATTGACACCCTCAGCCTTCGCCCGGCGGATCGCTTCCACACTACCAACTCCAGAGACATGCTGGATATGAACCTTACCACCAGTAAAACTAGCAAGTTTGATATCACGCAAGACAGCGATCTCTTCAGCGACTGCCGGACGGCCTCGCACTCCAAGTTTAGCGGATGCAAATGATTCATTCATCACACCATCCCCGACAAGATACTTATCCTCAGCGTGTTGCATAATCGGGATGTCAAACATCCTCGAATACTCAAGAACTCGGCGCATCAAATCAGGATTCTGAATATAATCTCCGTCATCTGAGACTGCGACAACACCAGCTTTGACCAGATCACCAATATCAGCCAGTTCCTCGCCAGCCCGACGCTTAGTCGCGGCTCCAACAACCAACACACGACAATCAGCCAGCGCGGCCTCAGATAGAACAAACCGTACAGTCTCCTGATCATCAATCGCAGGTGATGTATTCGGCATACAGCAAATTGTGGTAAATCCACCTGCCGCCGCAGCGGCAGCGCCACTCATCACAGTTTCCTCATCCTCACGACCAGGCTCACGAAGATGAACATGCAAATCGATTAAACCAGGAGTCACAAGCTTACCACTTGCATCGATCACATTTGCCTTGTCTGTCTTCTTAATTGCGGCATTAATCTTCTTCTTGTCCGTCTCAACCGAAACGAACTTACCATCAGCGATCAATATGGCGGCGTTTTGTATAGTCCCAAGAATTGGATCTATAACATCACCACCAGTCACAACCAGATCATAACTCTCCGGTTGAGAGACTTTCGTTTTAACTGCCTTTGCGGTCATGCGTCCACCTCTTCAACCTTATCTGAATCCTTCTTACCCGAGAGCAGATAAAGAATCGCCATTCGTACAGCCTGACCATTTGTTACCTGCTCAAGTATCAACGAATTGGGACCGTCAGCAATATCAGTAGTGATCTCAACTCCCCGATTCATCGGACCAGGGTGCATAATTGTAAAGTTGTCATTGAGTCGTTTCAGCCTGTGATGATTCAGTCCGAAGAGATTAGTATACTCACGTTGACTTGGAAACATACCAGACTGCTGCCGCTCAAGTTGTATGCGCAGGATGTTCACTACATCAACCCCCTCTAGAGCTTCATCTAACTTTGTGTACACATCAACCCCAAAACGCTCTGCTTCGTAAGGCAACAATGTCGAAGGCCCACAAACCGCAACTGAGGCGCCCATTGCCTTCAACCCCCAGATATTCGAGCGAGCGACTCGCGAGTGCTTGATGTCGCCGACCAACAGGACTCGCAACCCTGCGAGCTTTCCATATTTCTGGCGCATCGTAAACATATCAAGCAAAGCCTGCGTCGGGTGCTCATGCGCCCCATCACCGGCGTTGATGATGTTTGACTCAAGACATTGAGTTAGGAAATATGGCGCGCCAGCTGACTTATGCCGCACAACAACCATATCCATTTTCATCGCCTCAATATTCCGAACCGTATCTTTAAGAGTCTCACCCTTCTTAACCGAGGAGGTCGATGCCGAGAAATTGATAGTGTCAGCCGAAAGGCGCTTTTCAGCCAGTTCAAACGAAATCCTCGTCCGTGTCGATGGCTCGTAGAAAAGATTCAGAACCGTAACGCCGCGCAGTGACGGAACTTTTTTGATCGGCCTCTCAAGAATCTCACGCATACTGATCGCAGTATCAAGGATATCAGTAATATCCTCCTGAGAGACTCCCTCAAGTCCGAGTAGATGTCGTGAAGCCAGAGGCATAATTATCCATTCTCCTCTTGGGAGGTCTTCTGCTTGCTGTTTGCTGAACTACGTTCAATACGAATACCATCTTCATCATCATGCTCAACTAAGAGAGCGCTGACTCGGTCAGTGCGATTCGTCGGTATATTCTTACCAACATAGTCAGCACGAATCGGCAATTCACGATGACCTCGATCAACTAGAACCGCTAGTTGAATTGAACGAGGACGGCCGAAATCTGTAAGTTGATCCAGCGCCGCTCGAATCGTCCTGCCAGTGAACAGCACATCATCAACAAGCACAATATTCTTATCTAGTACATCGAAAAGGATGTCGGTCTTCTGAATAATCGGTTGATCAAGGCGTGTAGTAGCGTCATCGCGATATAGATTGATATCCATTAACCCTATCTCAACTTTAACACCTTCAAGCTCTTCAATAATCAGCTGTAGACGCTTGGCAAGCGTAGCGCCTCGCGTAATAATTCCGATTAGCGCTACGTTCTCCACACCACGATTACGCTCAATGATCTCATGCGCTATTCGAGTTAGAGCGCGACGCAAACCAATATCATCAAGAAATAGCTCAGACTTTTTCTTGCGAGTCATATAGATACCTCCACAGAGGTCGATTTCAGTTTTCTGGGATTGTAAATCAAGTTCAAGCTCCTTTTCCCACCTCACCGAGCGGGATTAAAAGGTGAATGCGCTCGCTGAGGCTCTCCTCAGTTGCACGAAGCCAAGTATAGCCAGCGCTGTAGCGATGTCAAGCAAGTTAACGCTCTTTAGTGGATAAAGTCCTAGGAGGACAGAATGGACAGAATGGACATAGTTGAAGAACTGAGAGAGAGTCTCAGACCAAGCGTAAAGAGAAGCTAGTCAGTGTAACAGACATCCAATTCGCGGGCGGCCTTAACTTCATCAAGCCGTCTAACCAGTGTAGAATGAGGAGCGCTCTTAACCAACTCAGGGTTTTCCTCAGCCTCTTTAGCAATAGCAATCATTATTGCCGCAAACCGCTCAAGAGTCTCCCGTGATTCAGTCTCAGTTGGCTCGATCATCATCGCCTCACGTACTATCAATGGGAAATAAGTAGTCGGTGAATGAACGCCATAGTCTAATAATCGTTTGGATATATCACCAGCTCGCACTCCAAATTCGCGCTGTTTGTCCGCGCTTAGTACAACCTCATGTTGACATACTGAATCATAGGCGACGGTGTAAACATCCTGAAGAAGAACTCGCAAATAATTCGCATTGATAATCGCGTTTTCAGAGACACGCCTCAGTCCCTCGGCGCCGAGAGTGCGAATGTAGGCGTAAGCGCGCACTGAATTACCAAAATTTCCAAAGAAACTGTGAACCGGTCCAATTGAATCTGCTCTATCCCAATCCAAACTGAAACGATTCTCAGATTTGCCATCAGCCTCGGTCTCAGACTTGGCGCGAACGACAATCGGAGCTGGTAGAAAACTCGCCAGACGCTCGCTCACTCCCAATGCCCCAGCCCCTGGGCCACCACCACCGTGAGGTGTGGAAAATGTCTTATGCAAATTCATATGCAACAGGTCGAAACCTATCTTGCCTGGCTGTACAATTCCAAGTTGAGCGTTGAGATTCGCCCCATCCATATACAGCAATCCACCAGCCTTGTGCACAACTTCAGCGATTTCAAGAATCTCTGATTCAAAAAGA
>JAJFHO010000043.1 GCA_021775575.1 Hyphomicrobiales bacterium | reverse complement strand
GGCGGGTGCTGGCGGGCTCGAATGCTTTCCGGGCGGCGGCGTCCAGCGCATCGCTCATCATTTCCGCGGCGAGGCCGGGGTCGAGACCAAGCGGCGCGAGGACCGTCGCTTTCTCTTCCGCGCCGGCCGCGGCAATCTTCTCAGGCAACAGCCTTCTCACGAAGTATCCCTCCGACATGAAGAAGGGATAGATGATTATTTCATCCGCACCGCCGGCGATAGCCGTTGCCAGCGCCGCATCGAATGCCGGCTCGCTATTCAAAACCCCATAGCCGACAAAAGCACAATCCATGCGCGAAGCAAGCGCTGCGGCATGCTCGGCCAGAGCCCGGTTCGGGTCGGGAACATTGCGCTCACCATGTGCAGCCAAAATCAATGCTCTTCCTTGCATGCCGGCTGCGTCAGTGGCTTGTCCCTTCCGAGAAGGTGATTTTGTTGTACACATTATATTTCCCCGAAGGCTTCACCATCGGGATCCGCTTCACCTCTTGAAGCGTTTGCGCGTCATAAACAATGATTGCGCCCTCTTTGTCCCAGATACTGACCAGCGCATGGCGTCCTGACCGGTCGAACTCCACATGAGCGGCGGTTTTGCCGGGTTCGGGGCGAAGCGTCTTCACGATCTCCAGAGTCTTTTTGTCGATGACGTGCATCGCGTCACGGTTCGGTCCGAAAAACACGTCGACCCAGGCATAAGGAGAATTCTCGTGGCTGCGCATGAAAAACCCCGGCCCGAGGGTCTTGAGCCGCTTGATCGTCTTCCAATTCTCCGTGTCGATGATGGTGACTTCACCCGTTTTGAGATTGGGTGTCGCGAGCACTGTGGTTCCGCCGCTGCGCCAGGTGATGCCCGAGCCGAGATGCGGCATGCCCTGCAAGTCGAGATCGGCGACGGCGCGGCGCACGTCCAAATTGATGACCTGTCCGCGTCCGTCGCGCGAAGCGCCGATCAAATTGATATAGTCCTGATCGAAGAAGAAATCGTCCAGATGCCGGTCGACCTTGATGCGGCGCACCGGGAATGGTTCCGACTTCTGTACGTCACCGGACTCCTTGCGATAATCGTGCACCCATTCTCCCGAGAATCCTGCCGGCGGATTGTCGTCATAACTGATCTCCCAGACTTCCGGAATGTCCTTGAGCGCGGCGATGAAACTCGACCGCGGAGGCGCGTTATACACCGCGGATACCCGCGATGAGTTGGCCCTGCCGTCCCGCACCGGAATGATCTTGAGCAGACTCAGATCGCTGGCCTTCAGGATGACCAGCGTATGGGGGAGATAATTTCCAACGATGACATAGCGGTTGTCGCTTGAGACGGCCGCGTTGCGGGTATTGATGCCGGCGCGTATCTCGGCCACGACTTCGAGCCGGTACATGTCGAATTTCGTGATCCAGCCATCGCGCGAGGCGAAATACACAAACCGCCCGTCGGAGGAATATTTGGGCCCGCCATGCAGCGCGAAACGCGACTTGAACCGATGGATAGGCTCGAACTTGTCGCCGTCGAGCACCGTCACATGGTGATCGCCTGTCTCGACGACGAGAAACACGTTGAGCGGGTCGGCGTCGTAAACGGGTTTGACGGTTGTCGCATCGCCAGCGACAAGCTCGGGCTTGTGAACGATTTGGCTGGCCCTGATCTGTTCCGCCCCCCAGAGCGGAACATGGTCGAGCGGCGTGTAGACATAATCAGCCAGCCCGGCAATCTCTTCGTCGGAGAGCTTCGCGCCGAAGGCCGGCATTTGCGTCGCTGCCCGGCCCTTGTCGATGACCCGGACCGCCGCCTTCTTACGCAACCGTTTCAGGTTTTGCGGCAGCAATGCCGGGCCCTGTCCGCCCAGCCGGTCCGCACCATGGCAGCTCGCGCAATGCTTGGCATAGAGCGTTTCGGTCTTTGATTGCTGGGCATGCGCGCCCGTCGCCCCGAAGCCAATCAGAGCGGACGCGGAAACGGCAAGAGCCGCCAATCCGCATGCACAGCGCCGGACCGCTGTCAGAATATGAGCACTTTGTCGGCCCATTTGCTCCACTCCGTCAACTCCTTCATCCTACTTGGCCGAACGCCTTCGGCGAGACGGTCGGCATTGATGCCGCGGGCATCCATGCTGGTTCCGCAAACGCCGATAGCGCCGCCACGCTGCTGGACCGTGCCCAGCATATCATCGAGATTGAAATAGCCTTTCATATCTCGGACTGACCGGCCACCGCCGCCGCGACGGCATCTCCCATCAGGAACTCACGCACTTCGTCGCCGTTGCTGCGGGCAAGCGAATGCGCCAGGCATAATCCGTTATAAGTGCGTTCGCTGCCGTAAGGCGGTTCATTGAGAATGACCAGATAGCTCATCGCTATCACTCCTGCCGGAGCACCGCGACACTACGCCTGCACAATATGTTTGGCCTCATGCCGGTGCCCTCTGAAAGGTTTGACGGTCAGGCGCTCGCCGCTGCCGGCGAGGCCGATTTCTTCATCACTCAAATAGCAGGCCGGGTCTTCCGCCCACGGATCGCCCGTCAGCTGCAAGGCGCGAACCCGCGTATTGCCGCCGCAAATATCGAAGTGACGGCAGCTACCACAGCGCCCGCCAATACGGCGCGGACGTTGCTTGAGACCGGCCATCACGGGATCGGAGATATCGGGCCAGATCTCGGAGAAGCGACGCTCTTTCACATTGCCCAAGGTGTAGTGCCACCAGAAGGTATCCGGATGCACATTGCCAAGGTTATCGATATTGGCGACGTTGACGCCGCTGGCATTGCCGCCCCATTGTACAAGCTTGGCGCGAATATGCTCCGCCTGTTCGGGGAAATTCTGCTTTACCCAGAAATAGAGGAATACGCCGTCGGCATCATTGTTGCCGGTGACGAATTCCTTCTCTTCGCCGCTTTCGACATAGCTCCAGGCGCGCTCGAACAGCATATCCATGGTAGTGCGTGTGGTCTCCCAGGCGGCGTCGTCCATGCGGTTCTTGTTGCCGCGCCCGGCATAGACGAGATGCGACAGATAGAATTTGTCGACGCCCTCGTCTTCCGCCAAATCGAGGAGCTGGGGCAGTTGCTCAAAATTATCCATGGTCATGGTAAAGCGCAGGCCAACCTTGATGCCGCGTTCCTTGCACGCCCGCACGCCGCGCAAAGAATCCTCGAAGCAGCCCTCTTTGCCGCGGAAGGCATCGTGGGTCGCGCCGATACCGTCGAGGCTAATGCCGACATAGTCGTAGCCGATGGAGGCGATCTCATCGATATTGCGCTCGTCGATCAGCGCGCCATTGCTCGACAGCCCGGTATAAAAGCCAAGCGATTTCGCCCGCCGGGATATATCGAAAATGTCGGGACGCAGCAGCGGCTCGCCGCCTGAAAGAATCAGCACCGGCACACCGAACGCCTTTAAATCGTCCATGACGCCGAAAACGTCCCCGCTCGACAATTCGCCGGGAAAATCGGCATCTCCGGAAATCGAATAGCAGTGCTTGCATTTCAGATTGCAGCGCCGGATCAAATTCCAGATGACCACGGGTCCCGGCGGATCACGGCGCGGACCCGCCGGGGACGGGTTCTCGATCTCTTTCAGGAACTGGCTCAGGCGGAACATGTCTGTCTCCTGGTTTAAGCCGCGATCCGCAGCCCGGTCTTTTTGAGAATTCTGGTGCTGTAGAGAATGTCGTGCTCCCGGAACGCGTCGCCGAGATGCCCGGCAATCGAAAACACCTTTTCCTCGACTTCGGCGCGCGTCTTCCCGTGCACCATCGCGAACAGATTATACGGCCAGACAGGCAGGCAGCGCGGACGCAAGTAGCAATGGCTGACGAAGTCGAGCGCGCCAACTTCGCATCCCAGCCTTTCGGCATGAGCGTCATCGACATCCCATACCGACATGCCGTTGGAGACCATGCCCAGCGCATAATGGTTGGGCACCGCGCCGATGCGGCGTATGACGCCCTCCGTCATCATCCGGTCAATCCGGGCCATGAGGGTTGCGGGCGCCAGTCCGAGTTCAGAGGCAACCGCTTCGTAGGGCTGCTCGACTATGGGCAAGCCGGCTTGCGTCGCGGCAATAATCCTGCGGTCTATGTCATCCATCACACGTCCACCTTCAACCCGATGTAAAATTCCCGCAATTTTGGAAAAGCGAAGACATCGAGGCCGGTCTCGTCCTCGATCCAGCCCCTGACCTTTTCGATCCGTCCGGCATCGTCGCTGGCAAGCACAAACCACACATTCAACCGGTGGTCGCGTTCGTAATTATGCGCGACTTCGGGATGGGCGTTGACGCGCTCGATGACCATGTCGAGCTCGTGCTCGGGCACCTCCATCGCGCACAGGCAGAAGGCGCCGCCCATCGCTTCGGCGTTATACATGGGGCCGAAGCGGCTGAGGACGCCGCTCTGGCGCAGCCGCGCAATCCGGTCGATCAGGGCGCGCTCTTCGAGACCCAGACGTCGGGCCACCTCCCTGAAGGGGCGGTCGCATACAGGAAAGCCTCCCTGAAGCCTGTTTATGATGGTCCTGTCTGTCGCGTCGATCATAATTCCTCCCTCACGCCGCCGACAGGCGCGCGCCACACTGCTTGAAGCGCCGCCGGCTGAAAAGTACATCCATCGGCGCGCCGGCCGTGCGCCCTTTTAGCTCTTCGACCTGCGACAGCACGGTCTCGCGGTCGCGCCCGTGGATCATGCAAAACAGATTGTAGGGCCAATGCGGGCGGTGCCGGTCGCGGCGATAACACAAGGTCACGAAGGGGAAGCCGGCGAAACTCTCTCCGACGGCCTCGACGGCATTGTCGGGAATATCCCAGACCACCATCGCATTTGCCCTGTACCCAAGCTCGTGGTGACGCACGACAAGCCCGAAACGCTTGACTATGCCGCGCTCGATCAGTCCGCTGAGGCGCGCGATCACCGCATCCTCGCCCACGCCAATCCGGTCGGCTATTTCTGCATAGGGGCGTGGCCGGACCGGCAATCCGTTCTCGATCGCCCGCAGAAGCGTCAGGTCGTCGCGGGTGACCTCACCGCACGTATCGGCGGCACTGCCGCGGGATTTGCGCGGAGCATTGGCGTTTTCAGTGTCGCCGAGCGGGAATCCGAGATCGATATGGTAGGCTGCGCGCAACGGCAGATCGAGGGCCTCGAGCCCTGTCTTGTTCTCGATCCTTTTTATGGCGTTGCCAACTGCCGTCCGGTCGGCGCCCGTCGTCACAAACCAGAGATTGAAGCGGTGCTCACGCTCATAATTGTGGTTCACTCCGGGTTCAGCGTTGACGATCGCGGCAATCTCCTCGATCTCTCCCGGCGGCACCGCGAGCGCGGCCAGTGTGCTGGCGCCGGCCGTATTCGGCGCGACGACGGCGCCGACGCGCGACAGGATGCCGTTGCGCGAAAGATCGGCAAGCATTCCCAGCACCGAGAGTTCCGACACGCCGAGACCAAAGGCGATACGGGCATAAGGTTCGGGCTCCAGGGGAAAGCCTTTCTGCCACCCGTCGATCAACCGCAGCTGGGTATCGCTCAATGGCATGGTCTCAAAGCCCGATCCTGTGTGCCCTGGCAGTCATGAAGATGCCGCTCGGCTTTTGCGCCGGCAGCACGGATAGTTTCGCGAAGGAGCGGGCGTCGTAGACATGCACCTCGTCCCTGTCGCGCACCGAAAGCCAGACCTCGGCTCCGCGCGGCGCGAATTCCATATGCAGCGCCGCCGGTCCCGGTTTGAATTCGTGGACCACTGTGAGTGAGGGAATGTCGACGACCTGAATGGTGTCGTTCAGCGGATGGGCGAAGTTCACCCACACCTGCCGCCCGTCGGGCCGCGCCACGGCGAACACCGGCTGTCCATGCACGCCAACCCGGCCGGCCTCTTTGAAGCTCGCCGCATCCAGCACCAGCAATTCATGACGCCCCACCGCCGGCAGCAGGAATTTGCCGCCCGCCAGCGCCCAGCCTTCCAGATGCGGCATCTTGTAGACGGGCAGCTTCTTCTCGCCCTTGCCATAGCCGGACAGGATCCGGCGCGGCGCGGGAGCATCGGCCCACAGATCGATGTGGGTGAGCCCATCCTCGCCGAACAGGCCGGCGATATAATGCCGCCCATCGCCGGTAATCAGCGCGTCGTAGGGCAGATCGCCGATCCCCGTGAAGCGGGTCATGCGCGGTTCCGCGCCGGAAGAAAAATCGGCGATCCAGATTTCGCTCGCGTCATACAGGGTGAAGACGAACCGGCGGCCCGGCGCATCGACCAGCCCGACGGTTTTTGAACGTTTGCCCTCGCCGAAGGTTGCCGGTATGTCCGCGACCGGATCCAGCGTAGCGGCATCGAAGACGCGGACGCCGCCGGGTTTGTAGTTCGAGACCGCAACGAGCCGCCCGTCGTCGGAGATGGCGCCGCCAATGGCATTGCCGGCCTGCAGGACTCGCTTGACGATCGCGCCTTCGAGAATGTCCAGTTTGGTGAGCCCGCCGTCGCGGCCGAAGATGTAGGCGTAACGTTCATCGCGTGAATAGACGGCCGAGGCGTGGGACAAATCGCCGAGACCCTCGACGCGGTGCACCACCTTGTGGGCCGTTGTGTCGACGATCAGTACCGAGCCGTTGGCGCGTTCGACTATGAGCGCCAGATCGCCGGTGCCGCGCAAGCCGCCGGGACAAGCGGAGCCGGGCGCCGGAGCCAGGGCCGTCGCCATTCCCAGACCAAGCGCGGTCGATTTGAGAAAATCGCGCCGTTTCATTGCGGGAAGCCCTTCTTGAGATGTTCCGCGATCCACAATGCCTCTTCATTGCTCAATTGGCCCTGCCACGGCGGCATCGGCTTGCCCGATACGCCATCGAGAATGATCGATGCAATCCCTTCGCTGTCGAGGTCGACGAGATTCTCCGGCAGCAGCGCACCGCCAAGCCCGCCCTTGAGCGTCATGCCGTGGCATGAACCGCAATCCTGCCGCACCAGATAGGTCAATTCGCGCTGCCGCTCCGCGTCCAGCGCATCGGCGCTCGAACAACCGGCGAACAAAATACCGGCCATCAAGCTACTCCGCCGCAACCATCTGGCCGACGCGCGAGTCATCGGTTTTCACTCCCAATATGCCGGCCAGGCCAACGACCTCGCCGATGATGAACAGAACCGGGCTTTTGAATTCGATTTCGCCAATGTCGGCGGAGATCGCGCCAAGCGTAGAGATCAAATGCTCCTGCTCGGAGCGGGTCGCCTTCGATACCGCCATGACAGGGGTCCGTGGCGCACGCCCATGTGATATGAGCCGCTGCGCTATCTCGCCGATATTGGCGAGCCCCATATAGACGACGAGCGTCGTTTGCGGGTCCGCAAGGCCCTTCCAGTCGAAGTCGAGATCGCCGTCCGCATGGCGATGACCGGTAAGATATCGCACGCTGCTGGCGGTTCCCCTGTGGGTCAACGGCACCATCATGGCCGCCGCCGTCCCTTGCGCCGATGTAATGCCGGGCACGACCTCGAAGGAAATGCCCGCGTCGCACAGCGCAATTGCCTCTTCGCCGCCCCGCCCGAACATCAGCGGGTCGCCGCCCTTGAGGCGGACTACCCGGCGTCCGGCGCGCGCCAGATTGATCAGCAGCGCGTTGATCTCTTCCTGGGGCACCGGGTGATGCCGGGGCTGTTTGCCGACGTCGATCCGGGTCGCTCCGGCGGGTACCAATTTCAGGATTTGCGAAGAAACAAGCCGGTCGTAGACGACGGCCTCGGCAGTTTCGAGAAGCCGTGCCGCGCGCAGCGTCATTAGCTCGGGATCGCCCGGCCCGGCGCCGACTAGAAAGACCCGTCCACTCATGCCAATCCGGCCCCTTCACAGAGTTTCACCGTCGTGAAAACTCTAGGAAAGGCAGCGGAGCGAAGCCTTGACCGAGGTCAACCGGCGGGGCTCGCTCAAATGCTTACTCGGTAATGATAATCCGGGCGCGCATTTCTTCTTTTTCGTGGTGGGGGCCACACAGGTAGCCAAGGTCGCCCGGTGGGAAGTCCATCTTTATTTCCACATGCTCTTCGGAAAACAGGCGGTCGGACTCCTTCTTGCCCTGTTCCTTGAACCACACGCTATGGCTTGTGCGCTTGTCGACATTGACCCAGCGCACCGTGGTCCCCTGCTTCACCTTCAGCAAGGCGGGACAGAAAGTGTATTTATACATTTTCACGATGGTGACCGGCTCGTCCTTGGACGGTTTGCCGTAGATTTTCTGATACCGCTCTTCGGCTTCCTTACAAATTTTGGCGCGTTCCGCTTCGCCCGCCGCGGCGCTTGCACCGGTACCGGACGCAAGCAGTGCGCCGGCCGCGAAAAAAATGGCCAGTGTTAATCTGAAACGCATCGCAATCCCTCCCTTTGCAAGGCAGGCTCGCTCATAACCTAACGCTTCACAGCGTTGATCTCCGCCTCGCCATTGTCGAGACCAAGCATATACTCCAGCGATACATGATGGAAACGCGCGCTTGTATAGTCGTCGTGAATGGCGACGCCGATGGTGTATAATTTGCCCGGCTCGATATCAATATCGCCCGGCTTGGCTGGTTTCAGTGGCCGGCTCATGACGACAGTCCATGTATCTCCCGAGAGCGCGCCGCTGGCGGTAATGTTTGCCCCGCCGGTCATGACACGCTGCTCGGACACGACCCCGTTTTGCGGTTCGCCGCCGGAACGGAAGCGGACTAAATCCATGATTGTGCCGGCTTTCGCCAACGCGTCGATTTCGCTTTGCGGTTTGAGCTTGTCCCAGCCGCCGCGCTTGGCTCCGCGCCGCCCCTTGATTTCCATTTCGGTCCGGGTCTCGGCCAGATATTTGGTCATGCCTTCGACGAGATCGAGCCGCCCCGCCGCGTCGGCGGCCGCGTCAATCGCTTCCTTACCGGGATGGTCGGGCATGTAGCGCGAGTCGCCATGACAGGTGACCCAGCAACCGGCCAGCTCGACACGCTCGATGTCGTTTCCCGCAATCATCACCGCCAGCTTCGTCTGGTTGTCCGCATCCATCTTGCCGCCATCGACGAATGGCACCGGTGTGTGCGGCGCGTCTTTCCAGCTGAACCGGAAATAGAGATTCTCCCCGTCATGGGCCGCCTGCATGGAGACGTCGATAAAGGCGCGTTTGCCCGGGATCGGCGTCGGCTCCGCCTTTTCGCCCGATACGAGCTTCGCGCCCATATCCTTCACCTCTTTGAGGTGACAGAAAGCGCAACGGTCTCCGCCGCGCAGAAAAGCGCGCGCGCCGCCATGGTCCTTGCCCGTCTGCACCCATTCGTAAGAAGTCTGCCCCGGATAGAACAGCGTCACCGTCTTGGCCTCCACACCGCTCCAGTCTATCGGCGATGCGGGACCGCCGCCCGCCGGCGCAGCTCCCGGCTGGGCCGGCGCGCCTGAAGCCGCCTGCGGTGCCTTGGTTGCCGCCGCGACTGCGGCTTCCACAGCCGCCTTGGCCGCAGCTTCCGCCGATGCCTTGGCCTTGGCTTCGGCCGCCGTCTTGGCCGCGTCTTTCTCCTCCGCGCGTTTTAGACCCTCAAGGAAGGATTGCGGCACGTGACGAACGGCAAGGGGATTTGGTTTTTCGAGTTCTTCAAGCTCCGCCTCGTCGAGCAGTTTGCGCACATCCTTGTGGGCGATACCCTTGTGGCAATCGATGCATGTCTGACCGGTCTCGAAGGCGTTCAGATGCTGCTTGCGCGCACGCGGGCGCTGAAACTCGGGATTCATGGATTGGAAATTGTGGCAGTTCCGGCATTCGCGCGAATCGGTGTCCTTCATCGCTTTCCAGACACGCCTGGCCAGCGTCAGCCGCTTGGCCTCGAATTTCTCGGCTGTGTCGATGCTGCCGGTAAGTTTGTAGTAGAGTTCCCGCGAGGCCTCGATTTTGCGGATGAATTTGTGCACCCAGGGGTCTGGCACGTGGCAATCGGAGCATGTGGCCCGCACGCCGGTACGGTTCTGAAAGTGAATCGTGGACTTGTACTCCTGATAGACGGTGTTCTCCATCTCATGGCAGGAAATACAGAAACCAAGCGTATTGGTGGCTTCCATCCCGGTGTTGAAACCGCCCCAGAAAACGATACCGCCCACGAAGACAATGGCGGCCGCCACGACCGGCAGCCCCCAAATCTTCCAGCTGCGCCAATTGCGCCACCATTTCTCCGGAGTGGTTTTCGAGCCATTTCCGCCCGATGACGGGGAGCCCTTTTGTTCCCGCTTCGCAGCCATCACCTTCCTCCAGCCCCCGGTCCGATGCCGGCTACGGGGCTTTGCTTCAAGGCCCGAGAGTATTTATGAGGCTTGGTCATAAGCAAAAAGGGCGGGCGGCATTTGCCGCCCGCTCCGATGTCGCATGCAATCACGTCACGTGATTCGTCCGGTTGTAGACATTGAATTTGCCGGTCGGTGCGTACAGGCCCTTGATGCGCTTTTTCTCTTTCAGAGTCTTCGCATCGTAGACCACAATCTCACCGTTGGCCTTCAAGCTGTCCTTACGGTTCCAGACCGAGACCCAGAACTCGCTGCCGTCCTTGTTGAATTCGGTGTGGACGGCGACCTTGCCCGCTTCCTTGGTCACGCGGATCGTCTTGACGATCTTACCCGTCTTCTTTTCCAGCACCTGAATGGATTGCTGGACATCGGGCTCGGGGTGCTTGGTCTGGTCGCCGATCACGTAGGCCGAGTTCGGGTGGGTGCGGATGAACAGGCCCGGCCCATCGGTCTCGACATTGTAGCAAACCTTCCAGGCATTATCGGGATGCCCCTTGGGATCGTTCCCCCAAGTGGTGATCTTGCCCTCGCCCAGATAGACGGTGCCGCCAACGGGACCGCATTTGGGATCAACCCAGTTGGCTCCGGGACCCGGATGCGGCTTCTTGCCGACATCGATGATGGCTTCCGCTTTCCAGTCCTTGGAATCGACAACCACCATCTTGTTGGAGGCGTTCGCCGCGATCTGGAAATATCTGCCCGTCGGGTCGAAGAACCCGTCATGCAGAAACTTGGCGGTTTCCATCTTGACGATTCGCAGATTATCGAGATCGGTATAGTCGACCTGCCACATCTGCCCCAATTCCTTGGCCGAGACCAGGAAGGAATTCGCGTTGGGCGTCGTGTAAACCGCAGCCACCCGGCTTTCATTGACGTATTGGCCATCGACATTGACGCCGCGGGTGGAGATCACCTTCAGCGGCATCATGTCATCCGACCTGACAATGACAGCGTGAGGAGGCCAGTAACCGCCGCCGATGACATATTTACCATCGCCGGATACCGCCACATCGCGTGCATCATATGCGACCTGAACTTCGGCCACGCGCATCTTGTCGGGCGTCTGCCACAGATCGATCTTGGTCAACTTGCCGTCACGGCCCATGGTGTACCAGAAGCGGCCGGGATTTTTCGCATGCTGCACATTGTGATGCTCGGTCGCCTTGAGCACATGCACCGCATAACCGGTCTCGACATGGGCTACGATCTCGTGTTTGTCGCCGTCAACGATGGCTACCTTGCCGACATCGCGCTCGATCACCAGGAAGAAATTCTCCCAGTTGCGCCCGTGCATGGGCTTGCTGGGATAATCCTTGGCGTCGACATAGACCTTCCGCCGCTCCTTCATCATCGCAAGCGACATTTCAGGCGGAACCGGGGGTTCCAGCTGAATGTAGGCGGCGATATCCTTGATTTCTTCCTTGCTCATCACATCGTCGAAGTTGTTCATGCCACCTTCGGTGCCGATCGTGATGATCTTCTCCAGGCGTTTCTGCCCCAGCTTGCGGGTTTCCTTGGGTTGCAAGCTTTTGCCGGTAGCGCCCTTTCTCAGGACGCCGTGACACCCGGCGCAGCGCTGGAAATAAATTGTCTTAGATTTTTCGAAAGCTTCTTCCGAAAGCTTCGGTTCCTGTGCCTGAGCCCCGGTAGAAGCCACTCCGAACAGAGAGGCGCTCACCACCAGTCCCAGCACGAAGCCGGACCGCACTGGTCTAATCATTTCAGATCCCCTATTCATTCGTCGGTTGACGATAGCTCAACTTAGGGAGCCCCGGACAAGCGGTCCTTGACCGCGATCAAGTCCCTTATTGGCCAAAAGAAGTAGCTCTGACGAGGTGGCGGAATTTGCTTCCGGCGCCGCAAAAATAACAAGGACAGGGGTGATGACAGTGCAAGACACATCGGCACCGCACACGCGCGGTGCGCCCGGACCGGAATTCGGCCTGGGCGTCTTTTTTTCGCACGCATTCCGCCCGTTTTTTCTTGCCGCCGGTGTTTACGCCATTCTCGCACTGGCCGCATGGCTCGTATGGATCGCCATCCACGCCGCGGAGGCCATGCCCGCCTTCATGAGCGTCGCGGAGCCCCTGCATCTGTGGCACGCACATGAAATGGTGTTCGGTTACGGCGCGGCTGCCGTCGGCGGCTTTCTCCTGACCGCCGTGCCCAGCTGGACGGGGGCGGCGCGCAGCAAGGGGCTCGCGCTATTTGTCATGTTCGCCATATGGTGCGCCGGACGCATCGCCATGTGGACAACCGCCTTCACTCCTGCCGCCGTGCCCATGTTCCTCGACGTCGCCTTTTTGCCCGTCCTCGGCTTTGCCGCGGCCCGGCAGCTTGCCGTTCAGCCCGCCCTGCGCAATGTGATCTTCTTGAGTATCATCGTCGCCATGGCGAGCGGCAACTTGCTCTATCACCTGGAGCGGATGGAGCTGGTTGAGGGAGGCATGCGGATCGGCCTCCTGCTCGGGCTGGGAACCCTGATCGTCATGATCACGGTGATCGGCGGACGCGTCATTCCCGGTTTTACGACAAACGCGCTGCGCCGGCGCGGCATCGAGGAGGCTGGCCGCCTGCCGGTGCGCCGCGCAAAGGTCGACATGGCCTGCCTACTTCTTACGATATTGGTGTTTGTCCTGCACGTGCTGGAGGCAAACAAGCCATTCGTGGGGCTGGCGGCGCTGGCCGCGGCGCTGGCCCATGCCATAAGGCTTGCGGGCTGGCGCTGGCGCGCGACGCTGAACGATCCCATCGTCTGGGTGCTGCATCTGGGCTACGGGTGGATCGTCGCCGGATTCGCCCTGCTGGCCATGGCATTGCTGGGCGGATGGGTGAGCGACGTCGCCGCACTTCATGCGTTCGGCACCGGCGCGGTCGGCACCATGACACTCGGCATCATGTCACGGGCCTCGCTCGGTCATACCGGGCGTTCACTCACCGCACCTCGCTCTCTGGTCGCGGCCTTTATTCTGGTCTCGCTGGCGGCGCTGCTGCGATGTTTCGGTCCAGGCGCCGCGCCGCAATTCTACAACGAGATCATGCTCGCCGCCGGCCTGGCATGGATCGCCGCCTTCGCGCTGTTTACATTCATGTTTGCGCCGATCCTGCTCAGCCCACGGCTGGCGCGGGGCACCAAATAATACCCTTCGAACCGAGCGGTCACACGCCGAGCTTTTTGTGCAGCCGTGCGTCCTTGGTCTTGAAGTGGTTCACGAACCAATCGCGCACAGCCGCCCCGAGCGCGGCCTTGTAGTTGGTGTCCGCGCCGCCGTCGAATTCGTCCATAATGTCGCGCAGATCATCGAGCAGTTTTTCATGGTCGGCTTTGTGCTCGGCATATTGGTCATAGTCATGTTTGCGCATCACTGTCTCTTCCAGTGCGAAATGGGCGGAAATCTTCGCAAACACCTCGCCGAGAAAATCGCTCACCGTGTTGTGCGGTGCGTCGGCGCCGATCTGTTCGTGCAGCTCGTTGATGAGCGCGATCAGCTCCCGATGCTCGTGGTCCACCTCGGCGATACCGGTTTCGAATTCGTTGCGCCATTCGATCAAAACCATTCTGCAACTCCTACCGGAAGCTGAAATCGCCAGCGTCGGCCTTGAAATCTATCGCCAGATTTTGCCCCGCGGCCAGCGTCACCTCACGCCGTGTCTCATAGTCATAGCCGCTCGTGTCGCGGCTGTCGCGCAGCCGCGCCGTTATGACATGTGCGCCCGGAGAGACAATGAATTTACGATAAGTGCGCGCCGGCCCGTCGCCGGCCAGGCCGGTGGGCTTGAGCTTCTCGTCCAGAATAGTGTGGTCATCGACAATCAGCTGAACGTGGATATCGACGCGCGCGCGCTCGCAGGTGTTTGGCCGCCGCTCGTTCGCCGGCAACTTTGCGATTTCCTGCGAGGTCAGCCGGCGGCATTTCTGTGTGCGCGCCGCACCGTGGGCGAAGCTGAGCTTGATTTGCGCCTGACCTTCGGGAAACTGTTCGTAGCGCGGGAAACTTGCGAAATAGCCGATCAGCGCGGCAATCGCGGTGTAGACGAGAAACTGGCCGGCATATTGAAGAGCGCTAGGCATCGGCGGGCTCCCTCACATTTTCCCGGTCGCCCGCCTTGTGTATGGAAGTTCCGCCTGCCGGCATGGCCGCAAGCTCTTCACCAAATCGCTTCAGCAACTGATCGAGGCGTCGCCGCCCGCCGCTTCCGGCCCACAACACGCGAAGCCGCTCGCGCGGCACCCGGGCCCGTAATTGCGGATCACGTTCACGGGCAATCCTGGCGTCTGTCCAGCGCGTGCCGAAGCGCGCATGACAGCCATTGTCGGAACAACCGGCCAGGACGACCCCGTCGGCCAGTTTCTTCGAGAGGACATAGTCGATGAAAGCGGGCGGAAGCTGGCCGATGCAGCGCAGCGGGACGGCTCGCACATTCTTCTCATCCAGCCCCGACACGCTGACCCCGTGATCGCAGCCGAACACCAGGATGCGGTTGTTTCCGGCAAAATCCGCACATGACTTCATGACGTCTTCGCGCAAATCCGCGACCGGTGTATCGGGCAGATCGATGCCGGCCACGAGTTCCGAGGCGCGGCGGAAGGGCGTGGCGGTGGGGCAGGCCCCGACACAGATGCCGCACGCAACGCAAAGCGAAGGGTCGACAACGGCTTCGCGCTCGAAGGGAAGTCCATCGCTGCGCACGCGCATGGAAATGGCGTTGTAGGGGCAGTCGTTGAAACAGCGGGTACAGCCGTTGCAGTTGGGGAGATCGACCTTGGCCACGGAGCGTTTTCGCATCGGCGGCAGCCAGGGAACGGCGCAGAAGCAGACAAGCAGGGCCAGCCCGCCGCCCCATGTAACGGGTCCGGGCCAATTTTCAAGCAGCGGGTAGAGCGGCAGGTAAAACCAGTCGAGACCGAGCGTGCCGGGGACCTTTGCCAGATCCGCCGGGCCCTGGCTAATCGCCGGATAAACGAGCGACAGCACCAGCATGGAAAGCATGGCGCCGACGGCAAGGCCGCGCGGAGGATTGATGCGCGGCTTTGATACGCGTTGCAAATGCACCCACAACAAGATCAGCGCGATCAGCGGGACGGCGATATGGATAAAAACCATCAGCGTGAAAAAGCGGCTGTCGAGGGCGTCCGGCGACAGAAAATTCCGGGCGATCGGCTCGCCGAATATCGGCAGCCGGTCGAACCACTCGGTGGTGACGATGGCGACATATTGCGCAAGGCTGTCCCAGACCAGCCAATAACCGGTAATCCCGGCGGCATAGACCATGACCAGAATCGGAACGCCGGTAATCCAGCTGAACCAGCGCACGCCACGATATCGGTCGAGCGCGAATTCGCGGATGATATGCGCCAGCATGACGACGATCAGACCGTCGGAGGCATAGCGGTGGAGCGAGCGCATGACGCCAGCCGCATACCACTGGTCATAAGTCATATACTCGACTGAATCGTAAGCCTGGGTCACGCCGGTATCGAAAAAGATATACACATAGATGCCGCTGACCGTGATCACCCAGTAAAAGAAGAAGCCTAGCGCTCCGAGATTGAGCAACGGATTCCACGCCGGGGGGAAGAACAGCGCAAGAAGCCGTTCGGCCCGGTCGAAAACGAACCTCAATGGCAGTCTGATAAGGTCCATCAGGCGGATCCGGTGTTTCCAGGGTCGGGGCGGCGCCACTCGCGCACGAGAAAGGCCAGCACGAGTCCCAAACAGGCGATCCCGATGGCCATTCCGACGAATAGCGAATAATCGAAAATATATCGTCCGGAGTTCGGATCATAGACCGTGCAAAACAATTTTATGCGGTCGATGACATCTTGCACGGAAGCCACCGGGCGATAGCGGCCAAAAACCAGGTCCTTGAGCGGCTCGACAATGACCGGCGGCTCGAATACCGCGCCATAGACCTGGCTGCGCAGCGTGCCGCCGGCGTCTATTATGCTGACCTGCGCGGGATGATCGAACCCGCCGGCGCGTGCGTAGAAGGCAAAACCAACGGCGCGCGCCAGCGCATCGAGCGCATCCGCGTCGCCTGAAAGAAAGTGCCAGTTGGGGAGATCGACGCCACGCTCCCGCGCCATCAGACGCATGCGCTCCGGCGTGTCCTGGCGCACGTCGAAGCCGACGGTAACGACCGTAAAGCTGTCAGCCCCGAGACCGGCGCCGGCTTCCTTGACCGCCGGATAGAGCGTTTCGATCAGGGTGGGGCAGACGTCGGCGCAACTGGTGTAGACCAGTGTCAGGAGCATCGGCTTGCCGCGAAAACGGCTGAGCGGCACGCGCGCGCCTTGCGGGTTGATCAGGACGATATCGGGCAGAGCGTTACC
>JAJFHO010000042.1 GCA_021775575.1 Hyphomicrobiales bacterium | reverse complement strand
GGCGACCGTTGCGAGCGCAACCCGTTTCCCTTGGCTGATTGCATAGCTGAGAACGAGCAGAACCGTTGGTCCGGGAATGAGAAGAAGCGCTGTGGAGGCGGCCGCAAATGCGAGCCAGATCTGAAAATTCATGCGAATACCTTTCTAAATTTATATAGAAGCAAGCGACAACTTTCATCGATAGTAAAGTCCGACATGCAGCGCCTCATAGACGGAACGCCACCAGTTAACAAAGGTTCTGATTGTCATTTGTAGCGGCGCAAAATATGTGGACCCGCTATTGTTGACTGCGCCAATCGTGTAACATCCAATGTCGCCGTTTAGGGAAACCATCTGCCAAATTGATCAAGTGTAGTATTCTATCGGTCCGAAAGTGCCTGTAAGCCTCTCGCGTTTCGCACCACCCAACCAGAACCCGCCCATGGGTAAAATATCCAATGGCAAACGGCCAGATTATCCGCTCCGTTTTGTCCCCTTTTGCGCCCTTATAAATGATCTTGACCTTGCGTTCGCGCCGAATGGCATCACGTAATTCCGTCAAATCCTCATCGGCTATTTTTTGTTGGGCGGGAGGCCCAACTCTGAGGGGCACTCAGCCTGCACCATCTCGAACAGCTTGTGGGACCAGGTTTTCAATCTTTGCCACGACATCACTTGAGGCGGTCGCCAATGGTCTGTCGGCAAAGTTAGACACCCAATTCATTCCCAAAAGGATTGCTTCCATTTCGGTCTGTGAAAACATCAATGGTGGCAAGAAGTATCCAGCTCTTAAGACATATCCAACCCCAGGCTCGCCTTCTATCGCGGCCCCCTCGGCTTGAAGAGTGCCGATGTCGCGATAAAGTGTGCGGATGCTAATCCCCAATTCGTCGGCAAGCTCTCGGCCGCTCACCGGCAATTGATGGCGGCGTAAGATCTGTAAAAGTTGGAGAAGTCGGCGTGTTCGCATTCAGAAAACATACTGCCAATTTTTGACAGTGTTATCTGCTAGTGTCCGTCATCAAATAAATTGGGACTTCTTGCGGCTTGAGCTAACTGAGTGTCTGCCACATCTGGTTTGGGGCTGTGGTTTTGTCGCGGAACTCATCAGCTGCCTTGATGACAACGAAGGCCGGGTTGGGATCCGCTCTCGAATGTCGTCAGGAATACGGTTCCACACACGCCCTGGATTGGGAGACTTATCCTCCAGTGCTTCCACACCGCCGCTCAGATATTGATCGTACCAGCGGTAGAATATGGTTCGTGGAACACCGAGCATGTCCAGCGTGCGTTTGGCTGGCAGATGTGACTGCTCAACGAGCCGGATGATCTCAAGCTTCTTAAGATGCGGGACACCTCATTCGATATCCTCCCCATCCCCGGTCTTGGCTTTTTGAGAAGGCGGAGTTCCAGTGCCTGCTCGGCAACGACCTCCTTGAGATCGCGTGACCCACGCCGCGGATCCTTCACCTCGTCAGAATTAGCTGCTCGTGCCGTATCGCCAGCGAGCCGCTTCTTGCCAGCTTCGAGGACCTCCTTCGACCAGCTGGAATACAGGCCCTGCGCGATCCCTTCCTGGCGGCATAACTCGGCGATGCTGTCTTCGCCCCTGAGCCCAGCAAGTACAATCCGTATCTTCTCTTCAGACGAATAACGCTTCCGCGAGCGGCGGCGGATGTCCTTGATCGTGCGTTCTGCGGCACCCTGATGCCGTTCTGTCTTCTGTCTCATCGTTCACTCCTCATTGGTGACGATGAGCCAAAAACACTCCTTTAGACAATAACCTCAATCTGTCCCATAGGCGCTGACGCCGGACATACACGCGAGATTGGTCCGCTTTGAGTTGTGTAGCAGACATAAATCGGCACAAGCGGCAATGTCCGCTAATGACCCAAAGCGGACAAACACTAACTGATCAAAACTCCAATGGTGCATTGTCGATTACCTCCTTCATCACAAAGAAGGTGCGGGTTTGTCGTACGCCCGGCAAAGCGATGAGTTGTTCGCCATGAACGCGGTTAAAGTCGGCAATATCCCGAACCCTGATCTTCAGGAAAAAGTCGAAATCGCCCGCCACCAGATGGCAGTCGAGGATGAAGGGCAGGTCGACAATGGCCTTTTCGAACGCTCCAAAGCTCTCCGGTGTAGAGCGGTCCAGCACGACACCAACGATAACCAGTGCACCCCGGTCGACCCGGTCGGGTGCAACCTCAGCCCTGACTGCCCGCACATAGCCCTCCTCGAACAAGCGTTGGGTCCGGCGATGGCAAGTGGCGGGTGAGGCGTTGACCCGCTTGGACAACTCGGAGTTGGTGAGCCGGCCATCCCGTTGAAGTTCAGCCAGAATTTTGCGGTCGACGCGGTCAATTTCATTAGGCATGGAAGATTCTCTCAATAATTTGAATATTTATGGAATTATAGTGCCATTTATAAGCTAATATCTTCATATATCATCGAATTTATACCATAATACGGAAGCACCTTTCTCGTCAATTCCGCTAAATTTCCTTCAATTCATGCACCCGCAGGGAGAAACTCATGCTGGAGAAATTTGAACGCTACCCCCTTACTTTCGGGCCTACCCATATTGAGCACTTGCCGCGGCTCTCCGAGGCGCTCGGCGGCAAGGTGGAGATCTATGCCAAGAGGGATGACTGCAATTCTGGCCTGGCGCTCGGCGGTAACAAGCTGCGCAAGCTGGAATACATCGTGCCCGATGCCATTGCCTCAAACGCGGACACGCTCGTCTCCATCGGCGGGGTCCAGTCGAACCACACCCGTATGGTTGCGGCGACCGCCGCCAAAATCGGCATGAAATGTGTCGTGGTGCAGGAAAGCTGGGTGCCTCATGAGGACGCGGTCTATGACCGGGTCGGTAACATCATGCTCACCCGCCTGATGGGCGCAGATAGTCGTATCGTGGAGGAGGGCTTCGACATTGGCATCCGCCAGAGTTGGGAAGACGCCATGCAGTCGGTGCGTGATGCAGGTGGCAAACCCTATGGCATCCCCGCGGGTGCCTCCGTGCACAAATATGGCGGACTCGGCTATGTGGGATTTGCTGAAGAGGTGCGCACACAGGAAAAGGAACTCGGCTTCGCCTTTGATTATATCATCGTCTGCGTCGTCACCGGCTCTACCCAGGGCGGAATGATTGTCGGTTTTGCTGCGGACGACCGGGCCGACAAGGTCATCGGTATAGATGCGTCGGGTACACTGGAACAGACCCGCGCACAGGTGCGCGAGATCGTAGATAACACGGCCGAGTTGGTCGAGCTCGGCCGCAAGGTGCGGGACGACGAAATTGTCATCAACCCGGACTACGCCTATCCGGCTTACGGCGTACCCAGTCACGAGACCAACGAGGCAATCCGCCTGGCTGCGCAAACCGAAGCCATGATCACTGATCCGGTTTATGAGGGTAAATCCATGCAGGGCATGATTGATCTGGTGCGCAAGGGCTTCTTCCCTGAAGATTCAAAGATCCTCTACGCCCATCTGGGTGGTGCGCCCGCTCTAAACGGCTACGCCTATACCTATCGCAACGGTTGATGTCCGCTTCTGGCACTTAGGGGACGTCAACCGCATTAGGCCAGATTGTCCGCTTTGGAATCAAAACCAGACAAATCGCCACCAGCACGGTGGGACACTCAGGGCAGAAAACATAAGAAAACTATGGGACGATTGGGAGTCCCACGTTACTCTAAGCTATTGAATTCAAACACTTGGGTAAGATCGCCCATGGGCACCATTTTTATCAATAAAATCTACAACATAAAGGGACTTCAGAACTTCTCTATTTTTGCTTCTGCGCGTGGCGACCACATGGCAACCACCAGAAATCAATTGGTAGCCAACTCAGTCCAAATGCCTATGGAGTCTTTTAGCGCTCGGAAAGAGGTTTTTGGCTACATAGACTCTATACAGCGTGATCTATTTATTGCGGCTAGGGCCAATTTCGCCAAACTGACGGTGATGATCACGTCTGCCCAAAATTAACGGGCCGAATTGTTTTTCCACGGCAGGTCCGCTTGTGAACCAGAAGCGGACTTCAAATGAGGTGATGGTTTGAGTCCGCTTCTGACCCAAAGCGGACATTTGAAATCAAACGGAAGTGTTTAAAAACCTCGCTCGAATCTAACAAATCTGACTCATTAGCAAGCTCTGCAACAGTCTTTGCAAGTGATGATATCTCCGGTATTGGCGAATCGGCGAAGGAGATCACAAAGGCGATTTTAGCGACCAGCACAAACCCCACTAACCGTCCCTTGCTTTATCGGCTTGCCGAAACGCTCTCAGTCTTTGTAGCCTCATAGGCCTCCAGGAAATCAGCAGCGATCTTGTTATCCGCTGCAAACGCTTTCAGCGCTTCTTCGTGAAGCAGATCCAGAGCTTCTTCTTTGTAACGCAAATATTCCATCGAGGTCAGCATATCCGGTGTCCTTGGCCACGGCATATCGATCGGGATCGATTTCTTAATCCTGCCGGGACCATTGGTCATGATGAGTAGGGTATCGGCAAGGAAGATGGCTTCGTCTATCTCGGAAGTAACAAATAGCGTTGTTTGCCGCCGTTCCTCAAACAGGCGAACATAATGCTCCTGCATGAGTTCGCGTGTCATGGCATCCAGACCACGGAAGGGCTCATCCAGCAGCATCACCCTCGGATTGTTGATCATGGCGCGCACGAGTTCCGCGCGGCGCTGCATTCCCCCCGAAAGCTGTATCGGATATTTATCCCTGAATTCTTCCAGGCCCACCTTTTCGAGCAGACCCAGCGCTTCTGTCTCGATCTCATCCTTTGGCCGGTTTCGCTGCACTCTCGGGCCATAAGTAACGTTGCCGAGTGTCGTCATCCACGGAAACAACGCCGTCTCCTGGAAGACGACAAGGCGGTCTTTATTGGGCTCACCAACTGGAGCGCCGTCCAGTGTTGCGGTACCGGAATCGGCCTCTTCGTATCCGGCGAGGATGTTAATCAGTGTGCTCTTGCCACATCCCGATGGACCGATCAGAATCGTAAGTTTCTGCTCTTCCAAAACAAAGGAGCAGTCTCGTAATATGTACTGGCGAAAAGGCCCAGAGCCGTATGTTTTCCCTAGAGAGTCTACAATCATCTTTCCCGAACCTTCATTCGCGGTTTCTATGGCCACCTTCTCTTGGTTATTCAGAAGACCCTTATGCCATACGCGGTTTGTCTCCCTTGGCTCTTGAATCCCGCCTTCGTCGGCCATGACGCGGTACCACTCGCCGTCAGAACAATCTGAGCCACGGTGTTGATCGTTTTCCTATCAGCCGAATCATGCTGCTCGATATATAGCCGGCCAGACCGATACTGATCATACCGACAATAATTCGCGGAAAATTACCACCGACATAGGATTCCCAAGTGTAATAACCCAATCCTGATTTTCCGGCGATCATCTCGGCTGCGACCACCACCTCCCATGTGATACCCATGCCCACAGCCATGCCCGTGAAAATGCTGGGCAGAACCGCCGGAAGGATTATGCGGAAAAACATATCGCTGCGGTTCGAACCGAGCGAACGGGCGGCACGGATATACCGGGCATCGATACTTTTTGCTCCACCAAGAACATTTATTACGATCGTGAAAAAGGCTCCCAGAAATATGACGAAAGCTATGCTGAGCTCCGTCGTCGGCCAAAAAATAATCGAAGCCGGTACCCAGGCCAGCGGTGGAATCGGACGCAAGATCTCGAAGATCGGGAATGTCATACCGTGGATATTACGATTGTTAGCCATAAGCAGCCCGAGCGGAATGCCGATTATTTGTGCGATGACAAAACCAAAGATCACGCGCCCGAAACTGCTGGTCCAGTTCTCCCAGAAAACCAAACTCCCGAAGCTCTCGCCAACAACGCTCAATACGATGCTCGGTGGCGGTACAAAGGCGAACAGGGGAAAAGCAAACCGGCTGGCAGTCTCCCAAAAAGCGATGGAGAACACGATAGCCACAATCCCACGCAAGACAGCCTTGCTGAATATTTTGTTGAACAATTTTTTCAAACTGCTGCTGTTCGGTGACTTCACGGTGTTCCCCCTTAAAACGTCACGCATTTTGCCAGCTGGCTATCGGCGTGATTGAGTATTAATGCCAGCATTATGCGAGTTCACGTTCCCCCGCCTTGAACGCTTTGAGCGCCTCTTCATGGACGGCGTCAAAGACCTCGCGCTTGAGTTCCAGATACCGTTTTGATGAACGAACCTTGTATGTCCGCGGCCTTGGCAGATCGACAGTGATCATCTTCCTTACACGGCAGGGCCGGGTCGTCATGATGACAACTTTCGTGCCCAGAAACAGGGCCTCTTCCAAGTCATGAGTGATAAAGAAGACGGTTTTTTTCATCCGGTCATAGGCCTGCAAAAGGAATTCTTGGGCGACCCCCTTGGTAAGGGCGTCCAGGGCGCGAAACGGTTCGTCGAGAAGGAGCGCCTTCGGATCGTTAATCAGCGCACGTGCAATTTCGACCCGGCGTCGCATACCCGACGAAATTTCGTTCGGATAGGCGTCACCAATTTCGGATAACCCCAGTTCCCTGAGAATATCCAGTGCCGCTGCACGCGCTTGGTGAGATGTCATCCTGCCCTGAACGGATGGACCGTACATGACATTCTTCAGCACCGTGCACCAAGGGAACAAGGCACCGTTCTGGAAGACGACCATCCGATCTGCGCCAGGCTCGGCCATCTTTGTGGCAGAGCAAAGCACATCGCCGTCGAGGCGTATTTCGCCATCGCTAATGCTGTGGAAACCTGCAATCGCATTGAGAAGGGTTGTCTTCCCGCATCCGGACGGACCGACGACAACACAAAACTCTCCCGCTTCAATATCGAAGCTGCAGTCACTGACCGCACAAACGTTTACACCTCCGGGATCGTAAATTTTGGTGACATTCGAAATCTCGATCCTTCCGTCCCCGGAAGGAGCTGCGGAGTTGGTGCCAGCGAACTTTTTAGTTGAGCTCTTATCAGTCATGTTGCCTCACGTACGGTCCAGCGCATCAATGCGTTGCCCACCATTCTGATCAACAGGCTGAACAGGAATCCTGTCACTCCCATCGTTACCATGGCGATGATGATCACCGGATATTGGATGAGAACGTATGAATCCCAGACGAGGTAACCAAGTCCGTATTCACCTGACAACATTTCCGCCGCGACAAGGGAGAACCATGCAACGCCCATGCCGATCTGAAGACCGGTAAAGATGAATGGAAGTGCACCGGGAATGACGACTCGGAAAAAAATATGACGCGGGCGCGAGCCGAGGCATCGCGCTGCCCTGAAATAACTTTCGTCGATTGATTCAACGCCAAGGAGGGTATTCAGGATGGTTGCAAAAAATGAGGCAAGAAACGCAAGAAAGATGATCGGCGCTTCTCGACCAGGCCACATCAAGATGGCAAGTGGCACCCAGGCCAACACGGGAATGGGGCGTAACATCTCCAAAATAGGAAAAGTATAATCCTTAAATACTTTCTTCCATCCCATAAACAGGCCGATCGGCACACCCAGTAGCGTCGCCAGGAAGAACGCTTCAATGATCCGCCAGACACTCCAGAGTATATGGAGATAATATTGGGGAGCGTAAATGGACGTCCCGAATACGGGATGGCGCGACGTAAACTCTGTCAGCACCGCCACCGGGTTCGGCAGCTTCTCGAACCGTGGCAGGGTAAGGACACCGGTAAGCAAATGCCATGTGCCGACGAAGGCGATGATGCCGAACAATCCCAAATACAGATCACGACTTTTGAATAAATTTTCAAATTTGTAGCGTAAAGCGCTGAATCCGCGAGAGCGTCCTCGACCTGATATGTCTGGCGCCGACTCAGATGCTGGATCGTATTCCAAGGTCCCAGTGCTCCCATGAAGTGAATTTAAAAGGATATATGTCCCGATCCCAACGGAGGAACAGATTTTGTCGGGATCGGGACTGTGGCGCCGTGCGTTAGCCCTTGGGTGCTTTCGACGCCGGCTGTGGCGTAATTGTTCCCAGTGGCACAGATGCACCGGCGTCCTTAAGAACCTGACGAGCAATGGAGTCGTCAATTGCTCCCGCAGGTGCCTTGTCGATATCAATGACCTGCACGCTATGAAGGAACTTGTAGGTACCGTGGATCAGCTCCTTGACCCGATCATCAAAGACGAAAACTTTTTCATCACGAATGGGGCTCCCGCCTCGATCAGTCGGGATTTTACCGTAGAGAGAGAACCACGCCATAGACTTGGTGATTCCCGTAGTATCTTTTTCGACAATCTCGGCAACCCGTTCCCAGTTCTTCGGATCAAGAACGAAGCGCTGTGCTTCGAGTTCAGCTTTTAGCCAGCCTTTGACTATGTCGGGATGCTTCTCGATGAAATCGGCTCGCATGGCAATAAAGCCAGCGTCCGGCGTGTCATAGATGTACCCGGTCGCCACTTCCTTGGCGATGCCTAGGCCGACAAAGTCCCCAAGCCGCGAAACAGTAGGCTCCCACAGGACCGCTCCATCAATCTTATTGACGCGAAAATTCGTCGCGATCACCTCAATAGACTGGTTCAGAATCTCTTTCGGTTTGATTCCCGTCTTGGCGATCAGAGTTCTCAAGAATCGGTCTGCGCAGCTACCCTTCGGAGTTGCAACGATCTTGCCATCAAGCCATTTTACCGCCGCCTTCGGATCCTTGAAGATCGGCGCGTTCGCGCGAAGCAATACGGTGTTGCACCGCTGGCCGGCCGAATAGCCGACATTGGCGACGAGCCTGATCGGCGCTACAGAGGTTTTCGTGGTGGATACAACAGCCGGCATGTCGCCGAGATATCCAATTTGCTGTTTGTCGGCCAGCATTCCGTTGACGATAAGGGATCCTTGCAGCGCACCTTCGAAGTTGACGGTGACGTTTGGCGGAAGATGTTTTTTCCATATGCCTGTATGGCGCAGAACCGCTGCGGAAAAAGAGATTGTGTCATAAGGCTGATAACCAACGGTTATTGTCATCTTCTCGGCGGAATGGCTCGGTAAAGGCGAACCTAGGACAGCGCCAAATGTGACCAACATGGCCAACGCTGTTTTTTTTGCGATGTGTTTCATACGTGAACCTCCCATTGAGACATTATTTTGTCTTGGGGTCGCCTCTCGGTCCTCGCATTCAACCAAGCGAAACCTTAGAATGGCGCCCCACCGGACCCGAGATTTGGGACCATCGCCGAGGTGGACCCCGGCTTCTGAAAGGCTAGGATGGGTTCAGCGCGCCCAACAATCCGCAGGTACACCCAATGACAGGGAGGTTTGATACCCAATCAATATGGGTAACGGTACGATTTCATCATGGGTAATTTCACGCTCGATACGCTGGACATATGGCAATCGAGGTATTCAGGTGGATATGTTAAAAATCGGGATCATCGGGATCAATAATGCCAAGCTTTATAGCGTATTTGACTCGTTCGAGTGGGCTTCGCAGATCCAGCTTTTGAAGTGCACTGGCACGGTGTTTCTCCACAGTTCGGGGGCTTAGACAAAGAAGCTCCGCAATGTTTTTGCTCGATTTTCCCTGGACAACCATGCGGAATATAAGCTGCTCGCGTTCGGTCAGAGAATCGTAACTGCCAGTCAACGGTTGTGGATCGGAATTTCCTGCGTAGATTCCTATTACCGCAGCCTCGACCTTTGCGCTCAGATAATATTCGTCTTTGAAGACAGCGCGTATGCCGGAAATGAGGTCCTCGATTGGCGCTGTTTTCAGAACGTATCCCTTGGCACCGGAACTGAGGACCTGCTGAACAAACGCCTCTTTTTGGTGAATAGACAAGACAATGACTTGCGTGGCTGGAAGGGCTCGCCTGATCAGTGGGACGAGCTCAAGGCCACTCAAGCCAGGCATTGAGATATCCAACACCAAAACGTCCGGACGCAGAGATCGTGCCTTCGTCAGGACTTCGTCGCCATGTTCGGCAACACCTACAACGTTCATGTCGGCCTCAGCTGCCAACAGCTGTCGAGCGCCTTCGCGTACGATCGCGTGATCGTCGGCAATCAGCACGTTTATCGTCGTCATTCGCCCACCCAAAGTTCAACGATCAGCTTTGCGCAGACGCCACCGTCTCAGTTGGTTTACCCAAGCTTGTTGGCAACTTTACACGAACCATACTACCACCACCTTTTTGCCGTCTAGCCTCGAGAGTGCCCCTGACAGATGCAACTCTCTCCTGCATACCTGACAAGCCTACGCCACCCACTCCGACGACAGAGTTCTGGAATGCGTCCTGTTGATCAAAGCCGATACCGTTGTCCTTAATCGTTACTATCACTTTCGGGTGACTCACTGTTATCTGGATTTCTGCACGTGACGCCTTCGCGTGCTTAACGATGTTCGTCAGGCTTTCCTGAATGACCCGGTAGCACACGAGCTCGATTGCGGAATCAAGCCTGTTTTTCAATCCTACTGCGTGAAACTCGACCTCAAGCCCGGGAGTTCTTTGTTCAAAATCTTCAAGATAAGATTTTACCGCTGGTACAAGACCGAGATGATCCAGGGTTGCAGGCCTTAAATCAGAGGCCACCCTGTCAATGCTGTCACCCATGCTCTGGATTGATTCTATCAGTTCTTGACATTTGGCTGCGGCGCTCGCATCTGCGGGCACAGCGTTTTTCAGTGAATTCAGGCCAATCTGAACGCCGGTGAGCGCCTGCCCAAATTCGTCATGCAGGTCTTGCGCTATCCTTTTCCGCTCTTCTTCGATTGTGTTGATTAAACGCCGGGACAGGCGGCGAGTAGCCTGTTCGGCCCTCTTCCGCTCCAACATCTCGCTGTCTAGCTCGCTACGAATTTCTCGCAGCGACGCTACTGCATGGTTGAAAGCGCTCGCTACCTTGCCGACCTCGTCATTCGTGACAATGGGAACGGCTTCGTCCAATCTGTTTTTGCCCAGATTCCCTACACCGGAAAGAAGAAGGCTCAATTGGCGCAATATGGATCTGGCCAGCAAAATAGCGAATATCGTGCCGACTACGATTGCGATGGCAGTGTACAAACTGCCAGTTCGTGTTACGTAGCCCAAATGGGCGTTCGTTGCCGTCGTATCCAAACCCAACAAAGACCAGCCGAGAAGCTGGCCATCAACGAGCACCGGGGCGGCGGCGAAAACTGTGTTGGACTCCGCAGCGACGATCTTTGCGGTCTGGACACCAACCAACGCAGCGTGACTGACCTCATCTTGAAGATATTTGCCAATCTTGTCTCGCTCAGTATGCGCCAGGACTCGGCCAGCGGGATCGGCAAGCATTGCATATCGCAGACTATTGCCTTCCGCACTTGATCGCACGACCTCCTCCATGCCCACCAAATCATCTGCTATGACCCATGGAGAAGCTGTGTCGGCAATTATTTTTGCCTGACTGACGGCCAGTTTGTGTGCTTCTCTTATAAGAAAGTCTTTTTGCCTCTCAACAAGGTCATAGATAAAAAGTGTCATCAATATCAAATGAACGAATGCAACTCCAAGAATAAGCTTCAAGCGAATGCTGTCGCGCACAGCAGTTATAATTTTTTGCATAAACGATATATTTTTTTTATTTTTCAAAATCACTCACCAAATGCTTCACTATATTTTTTCATGAACTCGCGCACCATGCCAAAACTGGCTGAATTGGCTCTTTCGAAGCGCGACAAATCCATGCTTTTCAGAATCTTGCGTCCTTTTTCATGCTTATGTAGCGAGAAAATAATTTCCAGGATGCGTCGCCGATGGGCGTCAGGAATATCCTTTCTTATGACGAGACCATTGTTGACAAGGGATGGTGTCTCCCACTTTACGACCAGCTGCTTGGCGAGTTCCGGTCGTCGCTGAATGAACAGTTCCCAAGGCGGCGGCCACGTACCTCCCGCCTTTGTTTTTCCGAAGTAGACATTCATGATCGACGATTCCTGAGAGCCCACATATTTCAATATGTTGCCTTTCAGGTCGAGGCCTCGGGAAAAAAGAAAATATTTCGGCAGCATCGTGGCTGCCAATGCGGTTCGGGCAGGAAAGCTGATTGCTGCGCCACGCAAGTCCGCCACGCGTTCTATTGGCGAATCCTTGCGCATGATAATGATGCCTCTGAACCTGCTGTCGTCTCCCATTTTACCCGCAATCTCATAGCCGTACTGCTCGCTGAGTATAGTTTGGTAAGGATTTGGCAGTGCAATGTGGAATTTCCTTGAGTAAAGCTTTTCTTCAAATGTGCTGTAATCTCGAGATGCCTCAAAACTCAATGAAAACTCGTTAGTGTTTTTGTTAATTAAGTCGACTAAAGGCTGATAAACCTCGAAAAGCCGTATTGGGTTGTGCAGAGGATGAACGGAAAATATATAGTTTACTTTGTCGGTTATAATACGAGGCTTATCACCATAGGTCGGACCGGAATAGTCGGCTGCTGCGACAAATGCGGTTCCAAACAGCAATACGGGAAACAGCAATAACTGTTTGATAGTGCGATATAGCGTGCACATTATCGTAACCGCAGTGCTTTTTTCATCTGGTCCTATGAGCGGTTGCTCTCGCCAAGTCTCGGATTGGCCGTACGGTCTCTGCTGGCTTCTGATGAGCGCCAACGCAACGAATGATAACTCATTTTCTTCGTCCTTAGAATTAAGTTGGATGTTGCGTCTACATCTCAGCAGCCAGCATGTCCGCTTGTCTTTCCCCCCTAAAACTGGGCCATTATTTTGGTACTAACGAGGGGAGGACGCGATGGCCCGGAAGCGTTATTCGGACGAAGATATCCTGAAGCTGCTGCGCGAGATTGAGCTGAACCTGGCGGCTGGCAATGATGTGGTGAGCGCTTGCCGGTCGGTCGGGATCAGCGATGCGACATACTACAACTGGCGCAAGAGGTTTGGCGGTATGGGCAGGTCGCAGCTGTCGGAATTGA
>JAJFHO010000041.1 GCA_021775575.1 Hyphomicrobiales bacterium | reverse complement strand
GTCGGCCAGTTCAGCCGCGGTTATCCCCTCATCGCGGGCCGTCTGAAGCATCTTGATGCCATGCTCGTCGCTTCCCGTCAGAAAGAACACCTCATAGCCGTCAAGCCGCTTGAATCGCGCAAGCGCGTCGGTGGCGATCGCCTCATAGGCATGGCCGATATGCGGTTCGCCATTGGGGTATGAAATCGCGGTCGTTATATAGAAAGTTTTGTTATCCGCCATGGCCTGAAGCCGTGCCTGTCAAACGATGTCTTCTGCCGGTCATGCGCCGCCGCGCATATGATTCATGCTGTTGCGGGCAGCCTCTTCAATCTGGAAAAACGTGCTCAAAACAAGGGCCTTGCGATCCAGATTGAGTGCGTCTGCCTCCGCCTTGGCGCGTTGCAGTGTTTCCCACAAGCCGGCCCATTGCGCAAGAGAGCCGGCCGATATCAATTGAGCGGAAAGACGCACCTCCTCACCCAGCGCGCCCGCACCCATCGCCGCCTGCCTCACGAGCCGCGCAACCAGCCCCTCGAGGAGTGTGAAAAAAAGCTCGTAGCGGTCGTTGGCGCCGGGTGCCGCGAGCGTATCGGCAAGTCCATGGAGCTTTCCATGGTCGCAATCGGGCATCTGTTCCATAAAACCCGTTATCTGCCGGTATAATTCGCCGCCGCCACCGGCTAGAAATCTTAAAGCGCTTCCCGGACTGCCCTGCGCAAGCTTAAGACATTGCGAGATATCTTCACTGCCGTCGGAGGCGCCGCCGGCCCCGGCCTCGGCAACCGCATTTTGCAGATCGTCGGCGGCCAAGGGTTGAAGCCGCAAAGTCCGGCACCGGGAGCGTACGGTTACGGGCAACCGCCCGGGCATCGCCGATACAAGCAGGAACACACAGGCGGCAGGCGGCTCTTCAAGGCTTTTGAGCAGTGCGTTGACGGCATTGATATTCAGATCATCGGCGCTGTCGACGATCACGATGCGCCATGTTCCCGCCGCCGCCGTCTGGCCCAGAAAAGGTCTTAGGCGGCGCACTTCATCCACCGTAATCGCACTCGCATGGCGTTTGCGCTGCGTCTGCCATGGACGCCGGAGGACAAGGAGGTTCGGATGCGCCTGATGCGCCACTTGACGAAAGACGGAATTGTCCGCCGGGAGAGCGAGATCCCCCGCACGCTCAGCATCCCCCGGTGAAGGCTTCGCAAGCAGAAAACGCGCAAAGCGGTAGGCGAGTGTCGCCTTGCCAATGCCCTGAGCGCCGGTTAGCAGCCAGGCATGGTGAATGCGTCCCGAGCGTGCGGCGTCAAGCAGTTCCGTCTCCGCCGCGCTGTTGCCGAAGAAGCGGACGCTCTCACGCGGATGCGCAAAACCGGCGACCCGGTCAATCTCCGGAATTACCGTTTCCTGTGATTTGACCGCTATTTTCCCGGTCATGGCTGCAGCCGCGAAAAGACCGCTTCCCAAACATCCTCGGCCACGGCGGAAACGGGTTGCTTGGCGTCGAGAATAACGCAGCGCTCCGGCTCGTCGCGGGCAATTTCGAGAAATCCGCGACGCAGCGCTTCGTGGAAGCCGATCCCTAGACTCTCAAAATGATCCGGGCCGTTGCCGGAGTTATCCGCGCCCTCCTTGCCATTATCCCGGCCGGCCAGGCGCGCCAGCCCGTCCTCGGCGGGCAGATCGAGTATGATCGTCAGATCGGGCCGTGTTTCGCCGACAATGATCCGTTCGAGCAGCGCGAGATGCGCGGGCTTCACGCCGCCCGCCGCGCCCTGATAGGCCCGCGTGGAATCCGAAAAACGGTCGCAAATGACCCATTTGCCTGTTTCAAGCGCCGGGCGGATTCTTCGTTCCAGATGATCATCACGCGCCGCATAGAAGAGAAGCGCTTCGCCCAGCGCCCCAAATTCGCGGGCGTCGCCGGACAGCAGGAATTCACGAATTTCCTCTGCCTTCAAAGAGCCGCCGGGCTCCCGGGTGAGCAGCGTTTCGTGGCCGGATTCATTTAACCGTTCGGCCAGGATTTTGACCTGAGTGGATTTGCCGGCGCCTTCGCCGCCTTCGAAGGTAATGAATTTACCCGCCGCCATCGCTCCCGCCCGCAGTGACTCGCCTGTTTCTACACGGACGGTTTTACTAGAGCACCCAGCCGAAAGCGAGATGCAGCAGCGATTCCAGCCCCTTCATGTAGAAACTGCCCTCACCGATATCCTCCGCGGCATAAAGAGGTATTTCATTGACTGCCGCGTTCGGCGCGGTGACGCGTAACATGGCGATCTGATCGCCTTTTTTGATCGGCGGCTTGAGCGGGCCGTCGTAAATGACCTGCGCCTTGATCTTCCGCGAAGACGTTCTGGGCAGGAGTATGTGAACCGGGCCCTTGCCCACAAGGTCTACATAACGCTTCGTCCCGCCCCAGACCAACGCATCGCTGATCGTCTGGCCGGCGTCGTAGAGTTTCCACTGAACGAAACTGCGAAAGCCCCATTGGAGCAGCTTCTTCGCCTCGGCACGCCGCTCCCGTTTCGATTTCAGGCCGTTTACGACGACGACCAGTCTTTGTTCGCGCTGCTTCGCGGAGGCGGTGAGACCATAGCCGGAGTCGCGGATATACCCCGTCTTCAGGCCATCCGCACCAATGCCGTCATACACAAGCGGGTTCCGGTTGTAGAAGATGTGCTTTCTGTACCGGTACTCCTTCTGGCCGAAATAATGATAATATTCGGGATATTCCTGGATGATGTGAATGGCGAGTTTGCCCAGCTCCCGCGCGGTCATAACGTGATCGGGATGCGGCAGACCCGTTGCATTGCGGAATGTCGAATATTTCAGACCGATTTTGCGTGCATATTCGGTCATCACGTCGGCAAAGGCATGTTCCGATCCCGCCATGCCCTCCGCGATGATGATGCAGGCGTCGTTGCCCGACTGGACCGCAATGCCCTGCAACAATTCGCTCAGCTTTTCACTGGAATGGAGCGGGACGAACATCGCCGAACCGCCTGATGGCGCCCCTCCTGTCCGCCAGGCATATTCACTAACGGAGAACTCGTCCTCCATCGTCAGCCGCCCGTCTCTCAGGGCCTGGAAGATCACCGCGAGCGTCATGAGCTTGCTCATGCTCGCCGGCGGCATCAATGCGTCGGCTTCTTTCTCGTAAAGCACGGAGCCGGTGGCGGCATCGATAAGAATGGCCCATTTGGCCTTGGTCTCGAATTCGCCCTGAGCCATAGCCGGCATGGCGCGCATAGCTAACCCGGCAACCGCGAGCAGCGCGACTATGATGACCCACCTGTTTTGAATAACGACTTTGCCCACTGCCCGCCCGGCTAACCGATACAACGAATGCCCCCCGGATCGTCCACGGACCACTATCAAGCTCCGGGCGGGGAAAATCAACCGGCAGGCCCATCCTTGCGGACGATCTCACTGGTTGCGAAAGGAGAATAATTTTCGATTATGCAAAAATGCCACTAATGGCGGACGATATGCGCGCCTGTCGCGCCACTAGCAACCACCTTGCGCAATGTCTCGTCGGCCAGACTCTTCTCGGGGAAGGGTCCGAGCCGTACCCTGTACCAGATGGTACCGTTCACTTCGGCCGGGTAAACGTGCACCGTGCCGATGCCTTGCAGCTTTCGCCGCACGTCGTCGGCGTTCAGCTCACTGCGGAACGCGCCGGCCTGAACGAACACCATGCTCGACCGCGCACTTGCCCGACGGCTTGGCGGGATTGCGGAGGTTTGCCGTGCCGTTGACCTCGACCGGCTACGCTTTTCCGGTTTGCGGGCGGGCGCGGGAACCGCGGCAACCATCATCGGATCGCCGGTCCGCGCTTTGGCCGCGGGCACGGACGCAACGTTGATGCTATCCGCAACCGGCCGGGCGTAAATTTTCGGAGCCTTGGTCCCGGCAACACGCGCCCAGGGCTGACTGGCAAGCACCTGACGTTCATAAGAATCGTCGCCGTTGAGCGGCGCCTTGCCGAGATAGCGGACCCGTACGCGCCCGGTTCCCGCCCGGTATATCCCGAGCGCCTTCGCGGAGCGTTTCGACAGATCGATTTCCCGGCCACGGGCGAACGGCCCCCGGTCGTTGACCCGCACGACGATGCTGCGTCCATTTTCGAGATTCGTGACCTGTGCATAGACGGGCATCGGCAATGTCGGATGTGCCGCCGTCAGCGCATTCATGTCGAATATTTCGCCATTGGCCGTATAGCGGCCATGGAACATGTCGCCATACCAGGACGCAATGCCCTTGTTATCGTAGCGCGGGTTTTCCTTCGGACGATACCAGTCCCCGGCAACCTGATACGGATTTCCGACCTTGTAGCGTCCGCCTCCCTTGGGTACGGGCTTGCCTATCGGTACGACGCGCTTGGACAGCTTCGCTTCTTCCCCGCGCCGCTCCGAACGCGAACAAGCGGCAAGGCCAACGACCGCAATTATGATGGCGAGAAGGCAGGCGCTGACGAAGGCTTTCACGCGCAGCCGATCGCATAGCGCCTCGCTGGCGAATTGTCCCGAATGGGACGCGGAGAAAACAGGAATACGCAAGACTCATCCCCCGCACGCGTCAAACCCGTGCCATCCACCGGACCCAGACCGGTCGGACACGCTATTTTCTCCCTGAGAATGTTAGGAATCAGTGAACAAAATGAATTTGAGACCTGTAAAAGCTCAGATCGCTTGCTTCACACCCTTGCCGACCGCATCCGCGCCAATCGCACCACAGTCATCCAGGATTGCCCTAATATCGGAGTCCGAATAGCCGATTTCCGCCAATATTTCGCGGGTATGCTGCCCGAACAGCGGGGCGGGGCGCTGGACACCGCCGGGCGTCCGGGAAAGTTTGACCGGCAGGCCAATGGTCTGAACCTGCCCCGCGACCGGGTGATCCGTTGCCGGAACCATGTCACGGGCAATCGCCTGCGGGTCCTGGTGCATCTCCGCGATTGAGAGCACCGGTCCGGCTGGAACGCCGGCCTGCTCGAGCGCCGCCAGCCATTCCTCGCATCCGCGCGTCTTGAAACGCTCGGTCAAAACGCCCACCAGAGCATCGAGATTGGCCATGCGCCCGCTATTGGTCGCAAAACGCGGATCGTCATTCAACTCCGGCGCCCCGATAACGTCCAGCATTCGCTCCCAATTGGCCTGGTTCGCCGCGCCGATATTGATCCAGCCATCCCCGGTCTCAATCGATTGGTAAGGCGCATTGAGCGGATGGGCGGACCCCATGGGCCCCGGG
>JAJFHO010000005.1 GCA_021775575.1 Hyphomicrobiales bacterium | reverse complement strand
CCTCTCTCAGTTTCGCCTTAGTCCTGTCATTTTATGACCATCGGGGATGGCGGGCGTGTTTTGCGTGAGGGAAAACCCATGGCTAACAATGAACTTGACCGTTTGCGGGCGCTTGCCGACTTCGCCGACCAGGTGTGCAGTATTTCCGACAGCAACGAGGATGCGCGCCGGCGGATCAATCATCTCGTCTCCCGCGCCGAGCAGGACATCAAGACCAAGAGTTTGGAAATTCAGATGCAGCAGACGCATATCGCGCTGCTGAAACATCTGGAAGCTTTCATGGTCCGTCCGCCCGAAGCGGGCCAGATCCGGTTAAGCGAAGCGGAGCGGGGCGGTCCCCGGGCGCTTGCCGGCGAACTGAAATAGCAATCGGGCAGTCGGGCGTTCGGTTCGGTTGACAGTATCTGCTCCTGATATCATGGCGCGATCGCCCGGCGCGCCATTTCCACCACATCTTCGGCCATGGCCGCGAGCAGGGCTTGCCCCTTTTCGCGGCTGGCCAGCGTGGGGTCGCCCCAGCTGCCGCTCGGGCTGTAATTGGGCGATGCGGGGTCGAAGGGCGTCAGCGGGCCCGGCCCGCCGCCCTTGCCGGGCGGCGAGGCGGCCGCGCGGCTCATATCGACCAGGGCGGGCGCGAGCGCCAGCATGCGCGATGTCTCCATTTCATCGGCATGGGATCCGCCTGCCTGCGTGCATAGCTCCGCAATCGCGCGTGTGTAGCGCGGTCCCTCATGCACCTTGAGATGGTGCGCTCTTGCCTCATGACCGCCGGCGGAGACCGCTTCGGCAACCGGCTTGAGGGTTGAAATGCCGGTATCGACCACAAGAATATCGCCCACCCCATGGCCGGCAAGACCATCGATCAGCTCGCGCAGCATCGCGGTGAATGTCTCGGCGGACAGGGTGAGGGAACCCGCATAATTCACAAAAGCCGGGTAGGTGCCATAGGTGAGAGTGGGCCAGATCAGTGCGTCGAATTCGCGCGCGATACATCCCGCAAGCCATTCGGCCTGAATCTGGTCGGTGTTCATGGGCAGATGAGGCCCATGCTCCTTGGCGCCCGCGCCCAGCGGCAAGATCGCCGCCGCGCCGGCCTCAATGCGCGCGGCGACCGCGTCCCAGCCGAGCTGCGAAACATGCGCTGTCACGTCCGTTTCCATGCGCCCTGGTATAAGCCATCGGGCCGGCGAATTCGATTCCGCCGCCGGGTGTCGCGGCGCGGCGTCAGCTATGCCGCGCTTTTGCCTGCTCGATCGATTGCGGAATGTCGACGCCGGCAACCAGACGCCCGTCATCCTCCGGCGTGCCCAGAACCTGCCGGACGGGGATGACGCCGGCCCAGATCGGAAGCGCATAGTCTTCGTCGTCGTCGGCGGGCCCGCCCGTACGACACTTGGCTGCCGCGCGTTCGATCGGCACGGCGATGACGCCGGTGCTGTTGAGTTCCTTGTCGTTCATGACGCGCGTCTCGTCCCAGCGCCCCGGCGCGATATGGTC
The DNA here is from genome assembly GCA_021775575.1 of Hyphomicrobiales bacterium. GTDB lineage: Bacteria > Pseudomonadota > Alphaproteobacteria > Rhizobiales > Methyloligellaceae > JAJFHO01. The sequence continues at coordinate 4,143 of JAJFHO010000005.1, read as the reverse complement.
GGTGATGAGCGTCAGCGCTTTCGTCTTTTCGTCGGCGTCGCAGACCTGATGCGCCATGCCGTGCACCACCACGGAGCGATAGTTGACCGAGGAGTGGAAAGCTGAACGGGCGAGCACCAGCCCGTCGAGATGGGTGACCGTAATGCAGACGGGCACGCCCTTGCCCAGCGCCTTGGCGATACGCGCGGCCTTGGCGCCGTGGAGGTAAAGCGTGTCGCCGTCGCGCGCGTAGATCATCGGAATGACCATCGGCCAGTCGTGATCCACAAAGCCCACATGCGCCACCAGCGCGTCATCGAGGATGGCGTGCACGGTGTCCTTGTCGTAAGCCGCCCGGTCGCTCTTTCGCACCTTGTTCAATTTGTTCGTCGGGTATTGTTCCATTGGTTCGGGTCCACTCGGTGAATGCCAGTTGCCGAAAGCGGGTCTACCGGCTAAAAGGTCCCAGTAAAAGAACCAATATAAGAAAAATGACAGGGCCAATTATGCAGGATATTTTTTCCGGTATCGTCGATCTCGAGCGCGGGTCGCGCGTCTCGCTCTATCGCCAGCTTTACGAGCAGCTTCGCTCAAGCATCCTGTCGGGGCGGCTGCCGGCCGGCACGCGCCTACCCGCGACGCGCGGCATGGCGCGCCAGCTCGGGGTCGCCCGCAACACGGTGTTGGCGGCGTCGGAGCAGCTTGCCGCGGAAGGCTTTCTGGAGGCGCGGCAGGGCGCCGGCACGGTCGTTGCCGGCGAAATTTCCGCCGAGCTTACCCGGTCGGCGCGCGCCCGTGTCGATGGCGCGCCGCGTACCCATCGATTGTCCCGCGCCGGGATGCGTCTTGCATCTGTCAGGCGGGACGCGCCCTGCGGCGAAATTCCCCGCGCCTTCCTGCCCGGCATTCCCGATCTCGGTGCCTTTCCGCACGCTGTCTGGGGCCGTTTGCTGCGCCGTTCCTGCCAGCTCCTGCGGCCGGGCGAAGCCGCCTATGGGTCGACGGCGGGTCTGCCGGCTCTGCGCGGCGCGCTGTGCGATCATCTGAGCGAGGCGCGCGGTGTAAACGCGCTTCCCGAACAGATCATCATAACGCCGTCGGCGCAGGCGGCGCTGGACCTTCTGGCGCGGGCTCTGGTCGACCCCAACGACGCGGTATGGCTGGAGGAACCGGGCTATCTGGGAGCGCGCGCGGCCTTTTCCGGCGCCGGCGCTGAAATCATTCCCGTGCCGGTCGATGAACAGGGGATCGATCCGCGCAAGGCGCGGAGCGCGCCGGCAATGATCTATGTGACACCGTCGCATCAATATCCGACCGGACGGTTGATGCCGCTGGCGCGCCGGCTGGAGCTGCTCGATTGCGCCGAACGTCATGACGCCTATGTCCTTGAGGACGATTTTGACAGCGAGTTTCAGTTTCAGGGCCGCCCCGTCGCCGCGCTTCAAGGGCTCGATACGCAGGGCCGGGTTCTTTATGTCGGCACATTCTCGAAAGTTTTGCAGCCCGGAATCAGGGTCGGCTACGCCGTTTTGCCGCAGCCTCTGGTCGAGCCGGTTGCGCGGGTCCAGCGCAATACGGGCCAGATTGTCCCGGCCGCGGTTCAGCTTGCGCTGGCGTCGTTCATAGAGGAGGGACATTTGCGCGCCCATATCCGGCGCATGTGCGCGCTGTATCATGAACGTCAGGATGAACTCGTGTCGGCGCTGGAGGAAAGCTGCGGCGGGAGCGTCACGGTGGAGCGCCCCGCGGGCGGGATGCAATTGATTGCCGGTTTGCCGGCCGGGCGTGACGATGCGGCGGTCGTTCGGGAGCTGGCGGCGCGGCGTGTCATGGCGCGTCCCCTGAGCGGTTTTTATCTGGGAGAGCCGCGCCGGCACGGGCTTTTGCTCGGATTTGCGGGCTATCCGGTTGAGGATATCGCGGCAGGCGCCGTGCAGATCAGGTCGGCGCTTGGCAGTTGATCCGGCGGATCGCCATTCACCGTGATCGCGCAAGACTTGACGCGGCCCCCGCCGACCCCCTTATGGTAGCCATGCCAGTTGGCCGGATGGCCGCTCCGCATGATGCGGGGAGGAAAGTCCGGGCTCCATGGAAGCACGGTGCCGGATAACGTCCGGCGGGGGTGACCCCAGGGAAAGTGCCACAGAAAGCAAACCGCCTCTCGAATGAGGGGTAAGGGTGAAAGGGTGCGGTAAGAGCGCACCGCGTTCCTGGCAACAGGGACGGCAGGGCAAACCCCACCGGGAGCAAGACCGAATAGGGATGACGCGGGCGCTTGCGCCCAGGCCCGTTTCCAGGCTTGATCATCCGGGTTGGTTGCATGAGGCGCATCGCAAGATGCGCCCCAGATGAATGGTCATCCATCGCGTCTTTGACGCGGGGACAGAACCCGGCTTACAGGCGAACTGGCGTCCTAAATGCGGCCGGCCCGAGGGAAACCTCGGGCCGGCCTACCAGTTTTCGGGTGGCGGGATTCAAAAAAGGCCGCTGCGGGGTGGACCTCGCAGCGGCCATTTTATGAGATCAGGCAAGATCGAAGCGATCGGCGTTCATCACCTTGGTCCAGGCCGCCACGAATTCAGCCACGAATTTCTCTTGTGCGTCGCCCTGCGCGTAGACCTCGGCAAGCGCGCGAAGCTGAGAGTTCGACCCGAAGACGAGGTCGACACGGGTGCCGGTCCACTTCACTTTGCCCGATGCGCGGTCACGTCCCTCGAATACATCCTCGGCGTCCGAGGTCGCCTTCCACTCCGTCCCCATGTCGAGCAGGTTCACGAAGAAATCGTTGGTGAGCTGCTCGGGCCGGTCGGTGAAGACACCGTGCTGAGACTCTCCGACGTTGGCACTCAAGACGCGCATGCCACCGACAAGAACCGTCATCTCGGGCGCGGTCAGGGTCATGAGTTGCGCCTTGTCGACCAACAGCTCCTCCGCCGAGACGCCGTATTGGGTCTTGAGGTAGTTGCGGAACCCGTCCGCGGCTGGCTCAAGCACGGCAACGGAGTCCACATCGGTTTGCTCCTGCGCCGCGTCGGTGCGGCCCGGTGTGAAGGGAACTTCTATCGTCTGCCCGGCGTCCTTCGCGGCTTGCTCGATGGCGGCACAACCGCCAAGGACGATCAGGTCGGCGAGCGACACTTTCTTCCCACCAGACTGGGCGTCGTTGAACGCCGCCTGGATCCCCTCGAGGGCTTCCAGCACCTTCGCCAGTTGGGCCGGCTGGTTGACCTCCCAGTCCTTCTGGGGGCTGAGACGGATGCGCGCCCCGTTCGCCCCACCGCGCATGTCAGAGCCGCGGAAGGTCGAAGCCGACGCCCAGGCGGTCGAGACCAGCTCGGAGTTCGACAACCCCGATGCGAGGGCCTTGGCCTTGAGGTCGGCGATGTCCTTGTCGTCGATCAGGTCATGGTCGACTTGCGGGACCGGGTCCTGCCAGATCAGCTCTTCTCCAGGCACTTCCGCGCCGAGATAGCGCGAGCGCGGCCCCATGTCGCGATGCGTCAGCTTGAACCACGCCCGGGCGAAGGAATCCGCGAACTCGTCCGGATTCTCGTGGAAGCGCTTCGAAATCGGCCCATAGATCGGGTCCATCCGCATCGCCATGTCGGCGGTGGTCATGATGGTCGTCACCCGCTTCGACGAATCCTCGGCATCCGGCGCGAGGTCCTTTTCGTCCGGATTGACCGGGATCCACTGCCAGGCGCCGGCGGGGCTCTTCACCAGATCCCAGTCATAACCGAACAGAATATCGAAATAGCCGTTGTCCCACTTGGTCGGATTCGCGGTCCAGGCGCCTTCGATGCCGGAGGTGATCGCGTCGCTGCCCTTGCCGCTGCCATGGCTGCTGATCCAACCAAGGCCCATCGCCTCGAGAGGCGCGGCCTCGGGCTCGGGACCCACCAGCCCAGCATCACCCGCACCGTGGCATTTACCGAAAGTATGACCACCGGCGACGAGCGCAACGGTTTCCTCGTCATTCATCGCCATGCGGGCGAAGGTCTCGCGAATGTCGCGGCCCGACGCCAGTACAGTCGGTTCGCCGTTCGGCCCTTCCGGGTTCACGTAGATCAAACCCATCTGCACGGCGGCGAGGGGATTCTCGAGATCCCGGTCACCGGTGTAGCGCTTGTCGTCAAGCCACTCGCTCTCGGTCCCCCAGTACGT
>JAJFHO010000040.1 GCA_021775575.1 Hyphomicrobiales bacterium | reverse complement strand
TCACCCGCCGGCGCGTTTTGACGATTATGGCCGCAACCGCGGCGCTGCCGCTGACCGGCACGAAGAGTGAGGCCCGTTATATTGAATGGACGGGGACCGCCCTCGGCGCGGACGCGAAGCTGGTTCTTTGGAGCGGCGACGACGCGGCTGCGCGCGCCACCATTGCCGATTGCCTGGCCGAAGTCGAACGCCTGGAGACGATCTTTAGCCTGTACCGGAAAGGATCCGAGATCCGGCGCCTGAACACGGCGGGCCACCTCACGGCACCGTCGCACGATATGCGGCTGCTGCTTGCGACCAGCCGGAAAATAAGCGCGCTGACGGAAGGGCTTTATGATCCCACGGTGCAGCCGCTCTGGGAGCTCTATGCGGACTGGTTCACGGCCAATCCCGGACAGGACGGCCCGCCTGACGAGTCAATCCAGCAGGCGCTCGAGCGCGTGGGATATCGGCAAATGGATGTCGGGCCGGATTTCGTGCGGTTGCCGCCAAGCGGGCGCCTCACGCTCAACGGCATTGCGCAAGGCTATATCACTGACCGGATCGCCGATCTCCTGCGCGAGCGGGGCTGGACGCATGTTCTGGTGAATATGGGCGAGTTGCGGGCGCTTGGCGCAAAGCCCGACGGTCAACCCTGGCAGGTTTCGCTCCGCGAGGCGGGGGTGGAAATTCCGCTCACCAATACCTCGCTGGCGACGTCGGCGGGAGCGGCATCCGCATTCGGTGAAAATCAGCATGTCACCCACATGATCGACCCGAATACCGGCCGCTCACCACACCGGTACCGGAGCATCTGCGTGGGCCACAAGTCGGCGACGGTGGCCGATGCGCTTTCAACCGGTCTTTATGCCGCAACACCTCAAATGATGAAACGCATTGCCGGCCGGGTGCCCGGCCTTCGCGTTTGGGCATTGGATGCAGCGGGAGCGATGCGCACTTTTGGCGTGTGAAACCGGCCGTTGGGCCCTGTCTCACAACGCATCCGCCATTTCATTCAAATCCTTCACCACAAGGTCCGGCGCAAGGCCGAGATCGTCCAGCGGTTGACCGTGCCGGCGCACCCAGATGGTTGGAAAGCCGAAATTCCTGGATCCTATCACGTCGAAGGAATTGCCGGAGACGAAGGCAATTTCGTCGCGTGGCCTGCCGATCAGCTCGACGCCCAGCTCGTAGGCGGCCCGGCCCGGCTTGTAGATCTGCCTGTCCTGGGTGGTGAGGACGGCTTCGAAAAAAGCGTCTATGCCGGCGGCCTTTTGCGATTGTTCGATCATCCAGGGCGAGCCCATGGACAGCACGTAGAGGTCGAAACTGCGTGCCAGACGCGCCAGCGCGCCACGGGCTTCAGGATAGGCCGGCAGAGACTGGTCGGTGGCAATCAGCTCGTCGCGGACGGCGTCGCTCGCGTCGATGCCCAAATCGGCAGCGGCAAATTTGAAGGCGGCCCGGGTCAGCTCGTCCCAGGGGATGTAGCGCTCCATCATGCCGTTCTGGAAGCAATAGCGCTGGCAGGTGGCGAACCAGAGCTTGGCCATGGCCTGGCCCTTGCCGGGGAAATGTTTGTCGATAATCCCGCCAAGCCCCTGCTTGTCGCCAATGGTGCCATAATAGTCGAAGGCCAGCGCCTTTACGCGGGTAAAATCCGTCAAGACACCGGCTCCTTCAATTCGATATTTCCCCAAATGACCCGTGGGGCGCCAGCCCGAATGATAGCCGAAGATTGCGGGTCGAGGAATGGCAATACCCGCTGCTGCGTGCACGGGTTGATGGTTTGCGACCGCGAACACCGTCGTCGGCCTGAGTTATGCCAAGGCGGGCGATGCCGCCTGCACCCGGCGTGCTCGTTTTCGATTGGAAAACACCGCCGCAATCGAAGATCAGCGCCCGAGCTGCCGTTTGCGGCGTCGGGCGTTCCCGGTGCAGTTGCCAAAGCAAAAGGGCGGATTTTCCGATTGCTTGCACCCGCATACAAAAAACACGGCGGAAATCGGGGCAATAAAGGAGACCGGCTTGAACCCGGTTCCTTTGTGGGAGCCGTCGCACCAGGGCTGGTTGGCGCTCCGCCCGCAACTGCACCAGACATAGGTCCGGCCCTCTTCGACCTCGACTTCGTAAGGCGCGCGCTGGGGGGAGAGGGGCTTGTCCAAGGTGCCATCACTCCTTGGCGGCGCGAACGGCCGGTTGGCGGACCAGGGATTCGTAACTGAGTACGCCGGACGCCGATATTATTTCCGAGACGAATTTCTCCTGCCGGTACGCCATCACGTGGATTCCGGAAACACCCTCGATCTCCCGCACTTCCTGGATCAGGTCGATACAGATCTGCCGGCCTTCCTTTTTCTGGTCTTGCGCGCCTTCCAGCCGATCGAGGATGCTGTCGGGAATATGTACGCCCGGGACATTGGAGCGGATCCAGCGGCCCGTCCGGGCCGACGCCAGCGGTCCGATGCCAACCAGGATGAAGCACTTCTCGTCGAGGCCCATATCCCGGACCTTTTCCATATAGGACCGCAGCAACGGGACGTCGAAACAGTATTGAGTCTGGACGAACTGGGCACCGGCTTCGATCTTCTTGGCCAGCCGTAACGGCCGCCAGTCCAGCGGTGGCGCGAAGGGGTTGGCGGCAGCGCCCAGAAAGACCGGGGGCGGCGATGTGATCTTGCGCCCGGACAGGAATTTTCCGTCGTCGCGCATGGTGCGGATGGCCTGCAGCAGCGATGTGCTGTCGAGATCGAAAACGGGCTTGGCTTCCGGGTGATCGCCGGTTTGCACACCGTCGCCGGTCAGGCACAAGATGTTGCTGACCCCCATCGCCGCGGCGCCCAGTACGTCGCCCTGAATGGCAATGCGGTTGCGGTCGCGGCACGATATCTGCAGCACCGGGTTGTATCCGGCACGGATCAAAAGCGCGCAAATGGCCATCGACGATATATGGCAATGGGCGCCCGAGGCATCGGTGGCATTGATGGAGTCGCAGACTTCCGACAGCACCTTGGCACGCTCATAGACGTCTTCGGGGTTGGCGGAATCGGGCGGATTCAATTCCGCCGTGACGACAAACCGCCCGGACCGCAGAGCGCGTTCCAGCCGCCCCGACGACGAATGGCCCGGAGGTACGTCGCGCAATAGGGGCGCCGGGATCATCATGTCTTGCCCGCGCTCCCGGCATCGGTTTGGCCGGCCGCTTGCGCGCCGGTGGGCATCTCCCGGACATGGCGCAACCAGGCCGAGCTTCCCTGGATGCGATGGTCGACGGGAGGCTGGATGGTGTTGAGCTTGTCGCCGCCCTTCATTTGCCGGCTGCCCGTCCAGGCATCCACCCACACGCAGCGCATGTCGGGCTCGATTTCACAATTGCCGTTGGAGCGCACACCGCCGCAGGGGCCGTTCCTGATTTTCTTCGGGCAGTTCATGGGGCACGACATTCCCGTTGAGCTGAGGATGCACAGCCCGCACATCTGGCAGTCGAACATCAGGCCCTTTGTCCACCGCTCGACGGCGGAGAAAGGTTTCTCGACGCGCTGATACCCGATCGTCCGCCACAGCGGGGCGAGGGCGTGGACGATCGGCTCGAACAGGTCGTAGGCAAATTCGAACAGGCGGGCGTTCTTCGATGCCAGAAGGCGCAGGGAATACATGCGTTTCGTTCCTATAAACAGGATCGCCCAATGATCCAACCGTTGCCGGGCTGTCCCGTCAACTCATACAAACAGGCATAGGGTATGTCGCTAGCGCATACCAAGAGAAGATGGTTTCCTTTCACCATGTGCTTTTATGGCCAGGTCCGTCTTCGCCGCATCGATAAGGAAGTCCCTGACCGACGTAATGCGTTTGGAGTGACGCAGTTCCTCGGGGTAAACGAAAAAGACATCGAAGCTGGGGCCGCGCAATTCCGGCAGGACTTCGACCAGTTCCGGCGTTTCGTCGCTCATATAATAGGGCAGCGCGGCGATGCCGAGACCGCTGAGAACGGCGCGGTAAATACCATAGACGCTGTTGACCCGAAGTGCTGGTTCACGCGCGCGGTCCTGCTTGACACCGGCGTTCAGCAACCAGTTGATGTCGGCAATCGGGGCCGGGGTTTCGTCGCCATAGACGATGATCTGATGCTGGTCCAGGTCTTGCTCCTGTTTTGGCGTGCCGTTTTTCGCCAGATAATCCCTCGACGCGAAAACGTGATAGCGAATGGACATCAGTCGGCGCTGAATGAGGTTGGGCTGGCTCTGCCGGGCGAAGCGGATAGCCACATCGACCTCGCGCATGGACAAATCCAGTTCCAGCGAATCCGTCAGCAGAAGGGTTACGGAAATATCGGGGAACAGAGTATTGAACTCATTCATCCGGCAGGTCAGCCAAGCCGAGCCGAAGCCCACCGAGGTGGTGATCTTCAACGGGCCTTCCGGGCGTTCCCGGCTTTCGTTGATGACGGCTTCAGCCATCGCCAGTTTCGTTGACATCTCTTTGACGGTGCTGAAAATTTTTTCGCCCTGTTCGGTCAGGACAAGACCGCGCGAATGACGATGAAATAACGACACACCCAGGGAAGATTCGAGTTTGGCCACCTGGCGGCTGACGGCGGACTGGCTGAGTGTCACGGTCTTGCCGGCCTGGGTAAAGCTCCCGGCCTCGGCAACCGCGAGGAAAATCCGTAACAGATCCCAATCCACAAGCTTACTCCGGCGTCGTCGTCCAGCCTCCCGACAGGCCGGCAAGGACGCCTTTCCTTTTCGCTTCCAGCAGTCCCTTCTGCGAGTGCATCAAACGCCCCATGGGCGTGGCGCAGGAATGAACCAGACGCTTGACCGGGACGTAGGCAATAAACAGGCACGACCCGATAACGTGCGTGTACCAAAGCGGGTCATAGAAGCCGGACAACGCCGTATCCTCTCCACCCATCATCATGGCCAGCCCGTAACCGGCGAAGGAGATGGCCAAATTGGGATCGGGCGCGGACGCGGCGATACGCAGCCCTTCAACGAGAAATCCGCTGAACAGAACGAAAAAAAGAAACAAGGCCGTCGGCGTATCGGTGAACTTCTGTTGTTCGGTGCCATTGACCATGACCCGCCAGACCAGCGCCAGCACGCATCCCGTCAGCGACATCATGCCGAAGGCGTCGAAGGCGAAATCGAAGGCCAGGCGAAGGGGATGGTCCGCCATCCACAAATCCCCCCGGCCGAATGCCGGCAGGATGTCGCGAAAGAGCACGGCCAGGCATTCGCTGGCGAACAGCAAACCGAACCCCCAGAAGATCAGCGTGTGCTTGAACCAGCGGAAACCGCTAACGGAAAACAGGCTCTTGTGCAGCACGACCTCGTCGACCAGGGTGCGGCGCATGGCGGCCGGATCGGCGTCCTGGCGGGTAATGAACCGGCCAAAGCGGCGATAGGTTGGCAGATTGCGCTCAACGATGATGCGATACAGGCCGACATCGAGGACGACGATCGCCGCCAAAATCGCCGGTCCGAAGACAATCCAGCGGGTTTCCATCTGGCCTTCGAGGGTTTCGAAAATATAAAACCCGCCGAGCCCGCAGATCCCCCACGCGTAGAACAGACCGCCCAGAACCAGCAGCCAGGCAGTGACCGCCGTCAGGGACTCGGTATCAAGCCGCTTGGAAAATAACAGGACGCCGCCGGCCCCGGCGCCGGCCGACAGCAACAGAACCGCAACCAGGAACAGCCCCCAGCCCCAAGCCTCGCCAAGCTGGCCGCTGACGCCCAGGATCGTTAATCCGGCCCCGACGGCCAGCGCCAGGGTTACGATGGTGCTTTTATGTGCCCCGGCCATAGCCCGCTGGCGCTTTCTCCATTGTCGCTGACTCCGGACGCCGGAATGGCGCCGTTTCAAATTCCGCAAGTCGTCTATTCGGACTCCATCGCCAGCAGATTGTCGCGCAATTCCGGCGCCCCGCCGACCAAATCCTTGAAATCCCCAACACAGGCCTTGGCTTTGTCAACGGCGATCAGGGCATCGGCGCAATAGGCATCGGCGCCGATCTTGTCCGCCCAGACCTGGGAGATCGGCGCGCCGCCGACCATCACCTTGACGTCGTCGCGCAGGCCCTCCGCGGTGATGAGCTTCAGGGTTTCCCACTGCATGTTCATGGTCGTTGTCAGCAGGGCTGAAAAACCGACGATTTGCGGCTTGTGCTCGCGGATGGCCTCGATGAAGGTCTCCGGCGGTGTGCTGACGCCCAGGTCGACGACGTCGAACCCGGCCGCCTCGAGCATCATGGAAACAATGTTCTTGCCAATGTCATGCAGGTCGCCCTGGATGGTGCCGATGACGCAGGTGCCAACGCTTTCCGCTTTTTCGGCGATAATCAACGGCTTGATAATGACCAGCGCCGCTTGCATGCACTTGGCCGACATCATGACTTCGGGAAGGAAATATTCGTCCATCTTGAAACGCCGGCCGACTTCGGCGATGCCCGTGGACATGGGGCCGGAGATCAGGGTGCGGGCCGAGACGCCCGATTCCAGCAACGGGTTGATGAAATCCGTCGTTTCGTGGAACTCGCCTTCGATGATGTTCCATTCCAGCTCATGGAAGATATCCTTCACGTTATCAGGCGCGTCGTTCCAGCGGTCGGTCGCGCGAGACTGCTCGATATCGTACTGCAAATCTTCGATATTAAATTCTATTTCCGTATCGATATCGAGGGGCATGGTGCTCGACTCCTAGCTGATTTTCTTTCTGGCCGGTTTCACTTGCCATCCTTCGTAACCCTCGCCGGTGTCGGCCCCTGGGGGCGGCTCCTCGGGCAGGGGATAGATCCCGTATTCGTGACATTCCTCGATCATGGCGAGGGTGTTCTCAACCGGCACGTCGTGCTCCAGGCGGTGGGAGGAGCTGAGCAGATAGCCGCCGCCACGGGCCATCTCCCAGATCCGCGCCCGGACCTCGGCGCGCACGTCCTCCACCGTGCCGTAGGGCAGGGTCTCCTGCACATCAATGCCGCCATAGAAGAACATCTCCTCTCCGAGCAGGCGCTTCTTGGACGCCGGGTTGGAGTGGCGCGCGACCTTGGGCGGCAAACTGTCGTAGCCGTCGACGCCGCAAGACATGAGCCCACGCATGAACGGCTCGGGGATCGCGCCGCAGCTATGGAACTGGATCAGTCCGTCCGGGTTTTTTTGCCGGTAGTAGTCCCGGACCGTTTGGGTCGCCCGCTTGTAGTGGGGCACCAATTGGCGGTCGAACATTTTTTGCGACAGGAAGATGGTCTTCTCGCTGGCCAGGTCCTCCGGGCTCATGCGCAGCCAATCGAGGTACTCGCCGCATTGGTCGAGGAAGGCCTTGTTGAACTCGATTTCGATGTCGGTCAGTTTGACCAGCAAGGCTTCGAGGAACTCCGGCGACTCGATGAAGTCGGAAAATATCTTGGCGTAGCCGACCATGTATTTGGCTTGTTCGAACAAGCCGCCGCGGCCGCCCTGGCCCATCAGCGCGAAGGGAGTCTCCTCGCGCACGTAGCGGCAATATTCGCGTAAGGACATGCCGGGGATCGGCGAATCCTGCCAACAGGATTCATCCCAGGGGTCGGGCCAGGGAAAGGCCTCGAGCATCTTGAGGCCCTCTTCGAGCGGCGCGCTGGTGGCGTGGAACAGCGGGTAGCCGATCATTTCGTAGTAACCGCCTTCCTGGTGGGGCGTCCACTTGCGGATCACACCCCACTCATCGACGTTGATATCGGCATCAGGCTTGGGGATGCCCATGTCGAAGGGCACCTCCTCGTAGCGAATCTCTCGGAAGCCCGGCGAGCCACCGGAGGGGCCGATGGAGATACGCACGAAATCGAGGTCGAGCTTCTCGGCGATGTCGAGTTCGAAGGCGACGTCGGTGGTCCAGGTAGTCGAACCGGTGCGGTAGTTGAGCGGGTCCGCGTTGTAGCTCATGCCCAGACCCCTGCGCAGGTTCTGGTAGCCCTCCGACGTGCCCCATAGCCCGACCGGCACCCGGTCGGGTTCGCGCAGGTGCATTGCGTCGATCACCCGCTGCCGCTGCGGGGGAACCGCATTTCCGATGATTGCCGCCATAGCGCGTCTCTCCTTGCCTTAACCTAGCCAGACCAAGCGAAGCTAACGTTGCAGTCGTGGAAATCGCGGCTGTCCTCGCTTGCGGAGGAGAGCACCTGGAAGCCATTCCCGGCGCCACCGCCGTCCCAGTCGTTGTCGGCAATGGTCCGGTTGCCGATCCAATGGTCGCCGTGGCCATGGGCCGTCACCAAATAAACCGCGCCGCCGCCGTGAGCGATGCCGTCGTCGGGGCCGAGACGGGTGTTCATCGGCCGTCGCGTCTTCCAGTCTGCGATAACCTCGAAGCCCGCGGGATCGAGGGAGCTGACGATCCAAGACCGCTGGATCGCCCAGGCATAGGAGCGGCCCAGAATTCGCACGTCAGTCCCTGGTGTTCCCGCGGCCTCGGGCAGTACGCAGAGCAGAGCGTGACGGTGCCCGCCGTGGACATTCAGCTTGGCGAAAAAATCCTCGCTGGGCAGGACCGGATAGGCGCCAGGGACGCCAGCCGCGATCTTGTCCGCGATCTCCGCCTCGCCCAGATGGGCCGGCGTCTGCCAGTCCATGTCCTTGAACCGGTCGCGATCGAATGGGGGGATTGGGAACCGCTGCCACATGCCGTTTTGTATCCTTTGTCTCGGCCGCGTTATTCGGCGGCCCGGGCGCCGGTCAGCCGGTTCCGGTCGAGCGATGTCACCGCATCGCAGTCCTGGCATATCACCAAAGCGGCCAGGAAGTCGCCGGTGCCGCCTTTGGCCTCGGCGCTGCCGTCCTCGGGCACGGTGCCGTAGTGATCCCAAACTGTGACCCCCAGTTTCGCCGAGCCACAGCTCTCGCAGGCCGACCCGAGGCTGTAATGCGCCTGAAACTCAGCCAAACCGTCCGGATGCAAGTGTCTGGGCATAATCATAATCTCCTCGTTCGCGCCGCGCCGGCGCGATCCAATTTAGCGCAGGTTCCCGCCGCCGTTAGCCCACGCGGGGGCACATGCGCGAAGGGTCATCCCGGGCATGGGGGAATCGGCCCAGCAGGATTCGTCATAGGGGTCGGGCCAGGGATAGGCCTCGAGCAACTTCAGCCCTTCCTCGATCGGCGCGCTGGTGGCGTCGAACAGGGGATAGCCGATCATCTCGTAATAGCCGCCGCGTTCATGGGGCGTCCATTTGCGGATAACGCCCCACTCATCGGTGTTTATTTCATCGGCCTCGACCTCAAGACGGCAGGTGACGTCTTCCCGCTTGATCGGCCGGAAACCGGGCGACCCGCCAGGGGGGCCATAATTCAGGCGGACAAAGTCCAGATCCAGCCGCTCCGCCAGATCGAGCTCGAACACGACGTCCGTGGTCCAGGTGGTCGACCCGGTACGATAGGCCATCGGGTCTTCGTGATAGTCCATGCCGAGTCCCTTGCGCAGGTTCTGGTAGCCTTCCACCGTCCCCCAAAGCCCCGTCGGCACCCGGTCAGGTTCAACCAGATTGAGAGCGTCTAGCGTTCTTTTTCTTTGTGGCGGGATGGCATTGCCCGTGATCGCAACCATTCAATATCTCCCGGTTCCTTTTTGAATCGCCCCGCAGAAAAGCTATGCAGGATGCGCCTTTCACCCCTAGGGAAAAGCATGCTAGCACCCCCCGCGGAACCCGTCGAGCTACGCGCTCAGGTAGGGGGGTATGCTTTAGACGCATAGCAATACTCAAAAAAATGCGCTTCCGCACTGCCCAGCGATGTTATGATACAGTCGAGTGTTTTCGTTATTTCGTCAACAGACTAAATGGACATCTGAAAAGAGAATGTTGGAAAATTTCGAATCCGTAAGCCGCTCTATCGCCGACTCCACCCGAGTGCGGATCCTCAAAATGCTGGAACCGGGAGAGCTGTGCGTCTGCCAGATCACGGCGATTCTGGGTCTGGCCCCGGCGACGGTATCGAAGCATTTGTCCCTGTTGAGAATGGCCGGGCTGTTATCGCATCGCAAGCAGGGGCGATGGGTCTTCTACCGGCTGTCCAGCCACGACAACAACCCTTATGCGCCGCCGGTCCTGGATCTGATGCGGAATATTCTCGGTGATGACCCTGTCATTGCCGAGGACAGGACGCGCCTGGACAAGATCAATACCGTGCCGCTGGAAGATTTGTGCGGTGACGGACGTCACATCTTCACAGAAAAGCTGCACTCGAAAAGCGGTTCGCAGGCGACCGCCTAGGCGGACAGAGACCTGAACCGCTCAAAGGCGAGTTAAGCTCCTATTCCGCGGCGACAGCGGCGCTGGCATTTTTGTCGTCACGCCACGGCACCAGCACGGCCTGTTTCGCGTGCTCCTTCATCACCTCGGAGATGTATTTCCATTCCTGGGCCTTGCGGGATTTGAGAACGGGATCGCTGACATCCAGGGACGCCAGGCTCTGGTTGATAATCCAGGCGAGGGGTTCTATGCCGGCGCGGCGCAGATCTTCCTGCAAATCCGCGGCTTCGTGAACCGGAGTCGCTTCCGCCAAGGTGCAAATGAAAACCCGTGTGAAGGCCGGGTCGCGCAGGCGCGGCAGCAGCTTGCTCACCGCTTCGGGCACGTTTTCCGCCAGCCGGCTGACTTCCCGGTGGTAGGATTCGGCGGCGTCCAGCAAAAGGATGGTATGTCCCGTCGGCGCCGTATCGAGGACAACGACCCGGTCCCGGGCCTGGTCCACGGTGCGGGCGAAGGCCTGGAAGACGGCTATTTCCTCGGTACAGGGAGAGTTCAAATCTTCTTCCAGCAGTGCGCGCCCGTCGTCGTCAAGCGCCGCGCCCGCCGTCGCCATGACGTGATCGCGATATTTTTCGACCTCGGCGGCGGGATCGATATGATCGACTTCCAGCCGCTCGGGAATTTCGCCCACGGCCGCCGCCACATGGGCCGCCGGATCCGTCGTCGTCAACAGCACGTTGAGCCCCCGCCCCGCCAGCTCGACGGCCATGCGGGCGGCCAGGGTCGTCTTGCCGACGCCGCCCTTGCCCATGGTCATGACAACCCCGCGGCCGTCACGGGCCAGCTCGTCGATGACGTCATCCAAACCGGAGGGCAGCAGACCGGGCAGAATCTCGGCTTCGGTCCCGGCCATTGCAGTGCCCGATTCCGACAGGAATCCGCGCAGCGCTTCGACGCCCAAAACCTCCCTGGCGCGCAGCGGAATATCCATACGCTCAAGCGCGCTCAAGGCTTCCGGCATGGCGTCAAGCGCCTCCCGGCCCCGGCGGGCCATGGCGGTGGCCACGGGGTCGCTGCTGCCCGCGGCGGTAAAGACGCCGTTGACCACCAGCGACTTGTTGGCGACGCCGATTTCACCCAGTTCCTGCGACGTGCGCGCCGCCTCCTCGAGGGCGGCGCGTTCGGGACGGCTGACGAGGACGAGAACCGTGCGCGCGCCGTCGGCCAAAGCCTCCATCGACGCCGCATAAATGTCCTTCTTTTCGACCATGCCCTCCAAGGGTCCAAGGCATGTCGTTCCCGATACGGTATTCTCGATATAGCCGCTCCAGGCGGTCGGCAGAGACAGCAGACGGAGCGTATGTCCAGTCGGTGCGGTGTCGAAGATGACGTGGTCGAAGGCCGCCGTTACTTCGGGATTGCCGATCAGCCTCGTGAATTCGTCGAAGGCGGCGATTTCCACGGTGCAAGCCCCCGAAAGCTGCTCCTCCATGGCCGCGACGGCGACATCGGGCAGGACGCCGCGATAGGGCCCGATGACCTTTTCACGATATTCCTCCGCTGCCTTTACCGGATCGACATCGAGGGCCGAAAGCCCGTCGACCGCGGCGATAGGACTTGGTTCATTGCCGATTTCCTGGCCGAAAATCTCATGAATATTGGATGCCGGGTCGGTGCTGACGAGCAGCACCTTCTTGCCGGCATCGGCCAGAGCCACGGCCACGGCGCAGGAAGCCGACGTCTTGCCGACGCCCCCCTTGCCGGTGAAGAAAAGGTTGGCGGGCGGGTTTTCCAGAAATTTCATGAGAATCCTTTAGCCGCAGCAGGAAGAATTCGAGGCGGTCTCGAGTTCTTTGGCAGTGGGTTCGGGGGCGTCGATGCCGGCCTTTTCAGCCAAAGCTTTCCTCGACAGATATACGCCCTTGGAGATGATCTTGTCGTCGGCCATTACCAAAGGCAGGCATTCCATGCCGTCGCTGTCGATGGCATTGCGAACATCCATATTTTCGGCGAAAGCGGCCGGCTGGTAGCTCAGATTGTAGCGCGCCACTTCGATGCCCTGCTTTTCCGCCCAGGCAAGGGCGGCGGAAAACTCCGCCATGGATTCTTCTACTTCCGGGCCGCAGACGCCGCTGGAGCAGCAACCGGGCGGTTCATAAACGCTAATGGACGGCATCGCTTTGGGTCTCCGTTATCAGGGAAAAAATTACGAACAACAAAAAGAGTGCAATTTCTTTTCGATCGGCTCTTCGGTTTCGTGATTGGTGGTTACTCTCCAGAACCGAAACGTCCAGCGGCCTCGATCATCAGGCCGGGAACGCCCGCTTCCGCAATACTGGCAAGCTTTATCGCCGCTCGCTCGCGGCCTTTGCTGGCCAGCTCCGGCATCGGTCCGGACTGGATGGCGCCCGTCGGGCAGACTTCTTCGCAAGCGCGCGGCATGCCTGGGCCCCGCTCCATGCCCGGCGTCTGGCAGAAGGTGCATTTTTGCATCTTGCCCGCCATCGCCGACAATTGCGGCGCGTTGAACGGGCAGGCCCAAGTGCAAAAGCCGCAACCGATACAGGTATTCCCGTCGACGGCAACGATGCCGTCATCGGCGCTCTTGGAAATCGCCCCGACCGGGCAGGCCGACATGCACGGCGCGTCGCCGCAATGCATGCAGGCGATGGAGACATTCATCGCCTTGACGTCGGGAAATGTGCCGGAATCGATTTTCACGACCTCGCGCCAGCGCGGCCCGACCTCGATCTCGTTCCAGGCCTTGCAGGCCAGCTCGCAGGCATGGCATTTCACACAGAGCGTATGATCGAAATAGAAACCGTGCTGCACTTTGGTTCTCCCGGTTCTTAGGCCAGTCTGACCCGGACCTTGCATTCATTGTAACAGTTGGCGCCGGAAATCGGGCTGGTGTGGCGGTCCATTAACACGTTGGAGTGCGCGCCCTTGCCCTTGGCCACCGAGCCCATGGCCCAATGCCCGAAGCCGTGGCCGTGGCGGATGCAGACCGTGCCGGGAACCAGCCCTTCGACCACCTTGGCCTTGATGGTGATCTTGTCCTTGGGCGATTCGACGACGACGTTTGCCCCATCCGTAATGCCATATTTCCGCGCATCGGCGGTCTGCACTTCGACCCAGTTCTCGCCGACGATCTCCATCAGATAGGGATTGTTCTGGGTGACGATGTTGCAATGCATCGAAAGCTTGGAATGGGTTATCTGCAACGGGTAATCGTCGTCGGGCAGGACGCTGCGCTCGACATAGACCGGATAGGGGTCGAAGCCCGCGTCCTTGAACGCTTGTGAATGGATTTCGATCTTGCCCGATGGTGTCGGCATGCCGTCGGGGACCCGGTTGTAGCGAACTTCGCCGGCCCAGAAACCGGTTTTTTTCAACTCGTCCAGCGACATCGGCACGTCCTGCATGCAGACCTCGCCCCAATCCTCCCATTTCTTGTAAGGGAAGTATTTGCCCCACCCCATCTTCTTGGCGATGCCCTGCACGATGTCATAAAGCGGCTTGGCTTCGCCCGGCGGCTCGACGGCCGGCTGACACAAAATGACCTGCGGTCCGAGCCACAGCCCCTGGCGGATTTCCGCCTGCTCGTAGAAGGAGGTTTCCGGCAGCACCAGATCGCATTCCAGCGCCGTCTCGCTCATGTAAATCTCGATCGCAACGCCGAATTCAAGGCCGCGGAACATCTCGATCATCTTGTTCTTGTCGGGATCGCTCATCACCGGATTGGTGGATTGAACGAAGATCGCCTTGACCGGATAGGGATCGCCGTCGAGCACGGCTTCGGGCAGGCGAGAATTGGGTAAATCGGGGGCCAGCGGGTAGCCCATGGCAATGTGCAGCGGGTCTTTTTTGGGCGTGGTCTTGGCGTCATCGGGGATGACAACCGGCGCGCCCAGCGGCGCCCAGTCCTTGAGGTGGATGTTGCCGGGGCCGTCGACCTGTCCCGTCAGCGCGTCGAGGATGTAAATGGCGCGGCCGGCGTCGGCGCCGTTCGTATAATAGCCGGCACCCTTGAACTGGGCCGAAATCGCCGGCTTGGTGGTGGCGAATTCGCGGGCCAGCCGGGTAATGGTTTCCGCATCGATACCGCAAATCGGCGCCGCCCATTCCGGCGTATAGCCATGTTTCTCCAGATGGTCGCGGAACCCGTCGAAACCGTCGCAATATTTAGAGACGAAATCGGCGTCATAGAGCTTTTCGTCGACGATCACCTTGCACATGGCGAGCGCCATTGCCGCGTCGCCGCCGGGCTGGATGGGAATCCATTCATCGGCCTTCTGCGCCGTTTCGGTGAACACCGGGTCGACGACGACCAGCTTGCAGCCCTTCTTCTTGGCTTCCAGCAGGGCGCGGCTTTCAAACAGGCCCTGGTTGGCGCCGAGCATGTTCATGCCCCACAGGATCACATATTTCGAGTGGGCAAAGTCATGCATCGGGAAGACATGGCCAAACAGGGTCAGGCAGGCCATACGGCGGTCCTGCTCGCAGCCCGACGTGTGGGCGTAGCAGTTGGGCGAGCCATACAGGTCGCCAATCAGATGGCGGGCGAACACCGTGTTCGGGTCGTGGTGGCAGGTCCACACGACCGCTTCGGGTCCGTGCTTCTTCTTAATCGCCTTCAGCTTGTCGGCGATGATCTTGAAGGCTTCATCCCATGAAATGCGCTCGAATTCACCGCTGCCCTTGGGGCCGGTGCGCTTCATCGGGTATTTCAGCCGGTCGGGATCCTGGGTCAGATGGAAGCTGGCCATGCCCTTGGCGCAGCGCGAGCCGATGTCGTTGGGCGATTCCGGGTTGCCCTTGTGATAGACGATCTTGCCGTCACGGACGAAAATTTCGGTCGGGCAATTCCACGGGCAGGTGTAGCAGAAACTTCGGATCGCGGTGGCGTTTTTGATCCGGGCCAGTTCCTTGGTCAGTTCATTGGTCTCGACCGACATGGCTCAGCATCTACCCCAATTCGTTATTTCGACAACTATCGTTGTCAACATGGTTCCGGGCTTTTTGTCAAGTTCTCCGGCGACGGTACTCAATGATTAAATCGTGAAAATGCGACCTTCCCAAGGGCAAAAAATCGCTGTTTTCAAAGCTTGTAACTTCTCGTCATTTTCCCTATTGACGAAATGACGCTTATACAGGACTCTGAAAAACATGTCCAAATTTTCCAATCTCAATCGCCGTGACTTCCTCCGTATCGGCGGAACCGGGGTCTCCGGCCTGATTGCCGGTCAGGCGCTTCCTTTGGCTCCGGCCGACGCCGCGGCAAAGACCAAGGAACAGGTTTATTCACCTGCCGATGTCGCTCCCCTGGCTGATTTGCCTGTGGGGGCAAGCCTTGAATTCCAATATCCCGATGAGGATTCACCGGCGGTGATGATCCATCTCGCCGAGGCGGCAAAGGGAGGGATCGGGCCGAACAACGCCATCGTCGCCTATTCGACATTATGCACCCATAAGGGCTGTCCCGTTCAGTACAACCCGGAACGTAAGATGCTGATCTGCCCCTGCCATTGGAGCACGTTTGATGCCGCCAAGGCGGGCGCTATCGTCATCGGCCATGCCAGCCAGCCGCTGCCGCAGATCAAGCTGCGGATCGAAGCCGACCGGATTCAGGCCTATGGGGTCGACGGCCTGATCTATGGCCGGCACACCAACATTCTCTGACCGGGATTATTGAGGAATGGTCCAGGTTCCACTGCCTCCGAGGAATGCGAAGCGGCTGCACACCGTTTGCCAGTTCTGCATCGTCGGTTGCGGTTACCGCGTCTATCGCTGGCCGGAGGGGAAGGATGGCGGCCCGGCCCCGCAGGATAATGCGCTGGGCGTCGATTACCGCGAACAGCTGGGGGCCTTTGAAAACTGGATCGCGCCGACCATGCATTCCGTGGTTACCGACAAGGACGGCTCGCGCCACTCCATCGTGATCGTGCCCGACTCCGATTGCGTCGTGAACAAGGGCATGGCGTCGGTGCGCGGCGGCGGCCTGGCGGAAACCTTGTATGCGCCGGACCGGTTGACCGGGGATCGTCTCAAAACTCCCCTGCTGGCGGAAAAGGGTGTCCATAAGGCGCAGAGCTGGAGCGAGGCTGCCGATCTTGGCGCCCGCGTCATCAAGGCCGTGATCGACCGTTGGGGCGCGGACGCGGTCGGCATGAAATTCTTCGACCATGGCGGCGGCGGTGGCGGGTTTGAGAATAACTGGGCGGTCGGGCGTTTTTTCTTCACCGGTGTCGGCACGCGCGCCGCATCGATCCATAACCGCCCCGCCTATAATAGCGAAGTTCATGCCGCGGGCGACGCCGGCGTCGCCACCTTGAATAATTCCTATGTCGATGCCCAGCTTGCCGACACGATTGTGATTGTCGGCGGCAATCCGTTTGAGACCCAGACCAACTATTTCCTCGCCCATATGGCGCCAAACCTGCAGGGCGAAAGTCTCGATCTGAAGAAAAGCACATTCGGGGATGAACCCGCTGACGCTGGCCGGATGATCATCATTGATCCGCGCCGCACAATGAGCGTCGCGGCGGCTGAATCAGCCGGTGGCCCTGAAAATGTCCTGCATCTGCGGATCGAGCCCGGCACGGACATTGCCGTCATCAATGCGATCGCCCGCATTATCCGGGACAGGCGCTGGTATGACGCCGCCTTTGTCGATCGCCATACGGAACGCCAGACGTTTGAGTCCTTTCAGCGCTCCAGCCTGGATACGGACCGGCCATTGGCCGATCTGGTCGGCCAAGCGGCGCGCCTGTGCGGCATCCCGGAAGCGGAGATTTACAAGGCTGCGGAATGGATCGCCAAGCCCAAGAGAGGCGGCTACCGCCGCCGTACCCTGCTGCATTATGAAAAAGGCCTGATCTGGGGGCTGAAAAATTACGAAGGCGTCGCTTCGGTTATCAATCTGGCATTGCTGACCGGCAATATCGGCCGTCCCGGTACAGGGGCCAGCCGCCTCGGCGGCCATCAGGAGGGGTATGTGAGGCCGCCTTATCCGGGCGGGCGCCCGGCCCTCAATGTCGATGAGGCGGTGCGCCGGGGGGAGGTCAAATGCTACTGGGTCGGCGGTTGCAACCCGGTGCTGACGACAATGAAGGCGGAAGCCATGGAGGCCGCCATGGTGGAGCGCGGCGCTCCCGTCAAGGCCGCCATCGACGCGACTGTGGGCCGCCCCATCGGCGAACGGGTCACGCGCATCGTCGAGGCGCTGAAGCAGGGCGGCATGTTCCTGATGGCCCAGGACATCTATATGACCGCGACGGCGAAACACGCCCATCTGGTGCTGCCGGCGGCGCAATGGGGGGAAAGCGAGCTGACGTCGATCAACGGCGAGCGCCGCTTGCGCCTATATGAGCGTTTCATGGACCCGCCGGGCGAAGCCATCCCCGACTGGGCGATCATGGCCCGTTTTGCCCGCCGCATCCGGGAGCTCTATCTGGAAGACGAAAATCCGCTGATGGCCAACCGCTTTCTCGATTTCGACTGGCGTACGCCTGAAGACGTTTTCATTCACGCCCGTTACCAGTTCAAGGGCGACCGCAGCGATCCGATGGAAGCCTATTCCGGAGTGACCTACGATTTCCTGCGCCAGCGCGGGACCAACGGCGTCCAGACGCCGACACGTATCGTCAACGGTGTTATTTCCGGCACGCCCCGGATGCATCATGACGGCCGGTTTTCGACCAAGTCCGGGCGCGCCCGTTTTATCCGCGCGACATGGCCCTGGCCGAGCTACGCCGCGCAGGTCGATGAGCAGCGCAAGGAATTTCGCTTCTGGGTCAATAACGGCCGCAACAATCATGTCTGGCAAACCCAGTATCACTATCAGCGCATACCCTTTTACGGCGACCACAACCCCTTGCCGTATCTGGAAATGCATGCCGACGACGCCCTGGAGCTCGGCATTGCGTCCGGCGATTTGGTGGAATTGTTCAACGATGTCGGCACCGTGCAGGCCCTTGCCTATATCACCGACGCGGTGAAGCGGGGCCATACCTTCATGCTGTTCGGCCATCCGCGCGGGTCCGTCGGCGATCTGATCTCCGATCATGTCGATCCGAAAACGACGATCCCCTATTACAAGGGCGCCTGGGCCGACGTCCGGCGCATCGGGCCGAAACCCGATGTCGCCCGGGAGCTGTCCTTCCTGCCCCAGAATGTCTCTGAATGATGATGCGCCCCTTTCGATATATCCTGGCCGCCGCAATGGCCCTTGCCGCCGGCATTGCCGTGCTCACGCCCGCGCCGGGCGTGGCCGAAGACAGGCAACAGGTGAAAAAGCTCGCCGGCGCCGATTTGCGTGGCAAAGACCTTGCCGGCGCGGATCTTTCCGGCGCCGATCTATCCGGCGCCATCCTTGTCGGCGCGAACCTGACGGGGGCCGACCTTTCAGGCGCCGATCTCCGGCAGGCCTATCTGCGCACGGCGCGGGCCAAAGGCGCTGTTTTCAAGGGCGCCAATCTCGGCCAGAGCGACCTGACCCGTGCCGATTTGACCGGTGCTGATTTCACGGGCGCCAACCTGACGCTCGCGGTTCTCGACAGCGCCCGGCTTGACGGCGCGAAGCTGCAACGCGCCCTGCTGGCGGGCGCGCATTTGAAAAAAGCCAGCCTCACAAATGCGGTCCTCGACAAGGCGGTGCTGAGCGATGCCGATCTGTCGCAGGCGTTCCTCAGCGGCGCCAGCCTGAAGGGCGCCGATCTGGGATCGTCACAAATCGGTTTCATCGGCCCGGCTCCGGCGCGGTTGCCCGGCGCCGACCTCAGCGACGCGGACCTCACCGGAGCCAACCTGAAGGGCGCCGATTTCAGCGAAGCCAATCTGGAGAACGCCGTTTTCAAGGGCGCTCAACTGGGCGGCGCCAATCTGGAGTGGACGCGCAACAGGGGAGCCGATTTCTCCGGCGCCCATCTGTCCTGGGTGCTGGCCTATGGCGCGGATTTCCGCGCCGCATCCTTCCGGGGCGCCAACCTGGTCTCGGCCCAGCTGGTCGGCGCCGACCTGAGTGACGCCGATTTCTCCGGCGCCCATCTGACGCGGACCAACCTCAACCAGGCCAATTTAAAGGGCGCCAACTTCAAGGACGCCCTCATTGACGACATCCTGTTTCATGCCGCGAGCGACATTCCTCGCCAAATTCAAAAGGACTCTCAGCCGTGAGTGACGCCAAGCGAAACACCGCAAAGAGGGCAACGAACAAGCCGGCTGCGAAATCGGCAATAGCGTCCAGGCCGGCGCCAGGCCCCTTGCCTCGATTCTGGCCGGCGCTGGCCGGTGAATTCACCGGCACTTTCCTGCTGGTTTTTTTCGGCGTCGGCGCGGTCAACGCCGCCGTCGTCAGCGGCGCGCAAGTCGGGTTGTGGCAGGTGGCTGCGGTCTGGGCCGTCGGCGTCGCGCTGGGAGTATACGCGTCCGCGGCGCTGTCGGGCGGGCATATCAATCCCGCGATCACCGCTGTCGCCGCTGTTTACGACCGTTTTCCCCTGGCCCGGGTCGTTCCCTATTGGGCGGCGCAGGTGGC
>JAJFHO010000039.1 GCA_021775575.1 Hyphomicrobiales bacterium | reverse complement strand
ACGGCACCATCAAGTTTTTCAACCATTCCCGTGGCTTCGGCTTTATCTCGCCCGATGACGGCGAGAAGGATGTCTTCGTTCACATCACGGCACTGGAGAAATCCGGTCTCCCGGCGCTGGACGATGGAACGAAGGTGACATTCGAGGTCGAGGACGACCCGCGCGGACGAGGCAAGCAGGCCGTGAATATAGAACTTGCGTAAAACGCCAAACGCTATTTTTCGATGCAACCGCCGGGACCCGTTCCCGGCGGTTTTTTGCTGCCGCCCGGTGATCTTGCGCCTTAATTCCTTGTTAGGGCTAATTCCCTATGAATGTGACCAGACGGGGAATTGTACCAATGAGTTCAGTCGCCAGCATCGCAACCGCGGCAGTGACCGCCAAACAGGCCCAGACCCAGATGGCGCTTGCCGCGAAAATGACCAAGATGAACGCCAATTCGGCGCAATCCGTTGTCGCGCTCATTGAAGCCGCGAGCGCGAATCTCCAGGAAGTCACGAAGTCCGCACCGTCCGAAGGCATCGGAATGTCTGTCGATATCAGCGTCTAAGCGGCCGCTGCTCTTTCCTTGTTTCAGCCAAACCGGGCGCCGGCGCTCAGGCCCGCCGCTTGCGCATACTCGTCCGCACCGACTTTCTTCTCCTTCGCCGGACGCACGCGGCCAATGCGAACGGCGCCGCCGCCGGCCGCAATCGTGATCCCCTCACCGGACACATTCAGCACTTCGCCCGGCGCGCCCTCGCCTTCGACCATGGTGCTGGCGTAAAGCTGGATTTGCACGTCGCCATTCATGGTCCAGGCGCCGGGGGCGGGATCGGTGCCGCGAATGAGGTTATGCACGTCCTGAACCGGCCTGGACCAATCGATCTCCGCGTTCTTTTTGCGGCACCAGCTCTCATAGGTCTTCTTGGAATGGTCCTGCTCCACCCTTGGCGCCTTGCCCTCGCGCACAAGATCGACAGCCTCGCACATGGCCTCGACGCCCATCGGGAACAGAGTGTTGAAATAGATGCTTCCGAGGGTATCGTCCGGGCCGATCGCAACGGTTTTCTGCAACAGAATCGGCCCCTCATCCAGCCCCTCGTCGGGCCAGAAAATCGAAAGCCCGGTTTCCTTCCGTCCCATGATGATGGGCCAGTTGATCGAACTGGGACCCCGGTGCAGGGGCAACAGGGAAGGGTGATACTGGATGGTGCCGCGCTTGGGAATGTCCAGCACTTGCTGCGGCACGAACAGCGTCACAAAGGCCATGACGCAAAGGTCCGGCTCGAGCGATCGCATCTGCTCCCAGACTTCTTCCTTCTTCCAGGACTCCGGCTGATGCACTTCGAAGCCGCGTTCCTGCGCAAATTCCTTCAACGGATCCGCCGGCCGGCCTTCCCCGTCGGGCGCGCAGAACACGCCGACGATATTCTCGCCGCGATCAAGCAACGCTTCGAGCACCGCCTTTCCGAATGCCTGCTGGCCATGAACCACTATTCGCATGACAAACCCTTTCCCCGTTTCATTGTCCGGCAACGCTCTTGCGAAAGCGCCGGGCCAGAAGCGGTCCGTCCATCGATGGATAAACCGGCTTCTGCGTGGCCAGCCCGACCTTGACTACCGCCAGGACCGGGCCGCGTTTCTTCAAAACAAACTCCGGCAGAGCCCCGATCGCGGCCTCGCCGCATAGTGTCATCGTGTCCGCGAAACCGGCAGCTTTGGCAATGCCGGCGATATCCACACCGCCGGCGGTAAGGCCGGTCTGGCCTCCGGTTTCCTCAAAACACTCATTGTCGAGGACGAGAATACCGAGATTGGCGGGAGCTTGAACCGCTATCGTCGCCAGCGACCCGATCCCCATCAGCATATCGCCGTCTCCGGTAATCACCAGAACACGCCGGCCGGGTTGCGCGATGGCCAGACCAAGGCCGATTGGCACCGTGATCCCCATGGCGTTCCAGAGATAAACATTCTCCGGTGCGTCGCTGACGGCGAAAAGGTCGTAATTCGTTGTGCCCAGCGCCGCGACGACGAGCGCGTCGCGGCGCTCGCCGAGCACCTGGGCGAGCACCTTGCGCCGGTCCAGCAGGTTATTGTTGCCGCTCATTTCGTGAACGCCTTTGCGCCGATAACCTGCTGGCCGATGAGAACCGCGACCGACCGGCCCTCGCCGAATGCGGAATTGCATGCCTTTTCGAAATAGTCGGAAACCTCGTCCGCTGTCCTGGCTTCAAGGCAGGAAACACCCATGGCCTGGAATACCGGCGTGACGCCGCGGCCCATGGGAAATTGCGCCGGGTTCCCCTCCCCTTGCTGTCCGCGCATGGTGACGAGCATAAGGCAGGGCGTCTCGTGATAGGCCGGAAGGGCCAGCGCATTGATACAATTTCCCGTGCCGCTCGACTGCATGCACAACAGTGCGCGCGCGCCGCCGAGCCAGGCGCCATACGCAATGCCAATTCCCTCCTCCTCGGTCGACAGCGTCACCAGGGAAATATCGCTATCCGCGCGGCACATGTCGAGGAGCCGCGTGAGCCCCGCGTCGGGCACGGTGGCAACCGTCGTAATATTCTGTTCCTTGATGAGCTGGTAAACCCTGGAAGACCAATCACTCTCCATTGCTTGCACAGCCAAATTCCCTCGCGTCCATTGTCGTTCCATGCCTCACCGAACAGACCGGGCAACAGGCTACACAGCCCGGCGGAGTTCCGCTAGGCCATGACCTTGGCGCTGAAGAAGAAAGACAATCAATGTTGTCTGAAAAGCCGTTGCCAGAGATTGTAACGCGGTTTGGCATGTCCGAACACGACATAGCGCGGCTGGGGAAGGTTCCGGAACCGCCAGCGCGCAAGCGCCAGTTGCCCGCGCGGCGTAATCTGCAAGGCGCCGAGCTCGGACTCGCCGACGAGACCCGACTCGATCAGTCCTTGAACCTCTGCTCTTGTTATGGACGCACCTGGATCGCCGCCGGTGTTGAGCTGCTCAAGCACACGACGGTCGGCGCGGTCCAGCTCGATCACTGAACGCAACTTGTTTACCCCGCTAACCCCACTTTCGCTATTATTGATGATGCAGCCAGTGAATCAACCACTATTGGATCATGCCCCGCTTTTCGCATATCTATTGTGGATAAACCCGGAGATTAGCGGGCCTTGCACCTGACAATGTCGTGGAGATAACCGTATCTGCGACAGCTTTGTTGTTCCGAATTGCTTGACCGCGGCACGAAATCAGATTTTCTGTATCGTCGATTCGACCCATTCAACGCGCTTTCCCTGTATCGCGTCAAAGGAGCCTTGAATGTCTCCCCATGAAATTGAGCCGGTAATCGCGGCGCTGGACGCCGGATCCGATGCCGCGGTGGCCCGGCTTACGGAAATCCTGAAGATTCCAAGCATTTCAACGGAACCGGACCATTCGCCCGACTGTAAACGCGCCGCCGGCTGGTGCGCCGCAACGCTTAACGAGATCGGATTCAAGGCGAGCGTCCGCGAAACTGATGGCCAGCCGATGGTGGTGGGACATTACAAACCGGCCGGCGGCGCAACCGGACCACGCGTCCTGTTTTACGGCCATTATGACGTGCAGCCCGCGGACCCGCTGGAGGAATGGGACAGCCCGCCTTTCGAGCCGCGTGTCACCGACGATGGCGAAAACGGGAAGGTCATCTTTTGTCGCGGCGCGTCCGACGACAAGGGTCAATTCATGACCTTCCTCGAAGCCTGCCAGGCCTGGAAGAAGGTCCACGGCAGCTTGCCGCTGGCCATATCGGTCCTGCTGGAGGGAGAAGAGGAGTCCGGCAGTCCGAGCCTTGAGCCCTTTCTCGCCGCCAACCGGCGGGAACTTGCCGCGGACTATGCGATTGTTTGCGATACCGGCCAGTGGGACCGCGATACGCCGGCGATCACGACCATGCTGCGCGGCCTTGCCTTTTCGGAAGTCGTGATCACCGGTCCCTCGCGCGACCTGCATTCAGGCATGTTTGGCGGCCCGGCTCGGAACCCCATTCGGGCGCTCACGGGCATTCTTGCCGATCTCCATGACAAACTCGGACGCGTGCAAATAGATGGTTTTTATAACGGACTGCGCGAGCCAAGCCTTGACCAGCTGGCGCAATGGAAAGCCCTGCAATTCGACGAGGCCGGGTTTCTCGACGGTATCGGTCTGACCAGGCCCGCCGGCGAAGCGCGCCGCTCGATACTCGAACAGCTCTGGACCCGCCCGACAGCCGAAATCAATGGCATTGTCGGCGGCTATACGGGGCCGGGAACCAAGACCGTAATACCCTCACGGGCATCGGCCAAACTCTCCTTCAGGCTGGTGCCGGGTCAGCAGCCGGACAGGGTGCTGGCGGGTTTCAGGAAATTCGTCGAAGACCGGTTGCCGGACGATTGCAGCGTCGAATTTGCCAACGAAGGCGGGTCGCCCGCCGTCGGCTTCGATATTTCCGCACCTGCGTTCCAGGTGGCGGCGCGGGCGCTTGAGGAGGAATGGGGCAAACCGGCGATTTTGATGGGCTGCGGCGGGTCTATCCCGATCGTGGAATCGTTCAAGAGCGAGCTCGGCATGGATTCGCTGATGGTCGGCTTTGCGCTCGACGACGACCGAATTCACGCTCCCAACGAGAAATATAATCTTCGCAGTTTCCGTAAAGGCGCGCGCAGCTGGGTGCGGATTCTGGGCGGGCTTGCAGAATTGTAGCCCGCATCCGGGTGGATTTCAGAAAACCGGCTTCCCTTAGTCCGTGCCGCGCGGTTAGGCTCGCCGAAAGCCACGCCCGCCTCCCGTCCAGACAAAGGAAAGTCCCATGATATTGCGTTCATCCCCCGCCTCGCCCTTCGGGCGCAAATGCAAGATGTCGGCCCTGACGCTCGGCCTGATGGACCGGATTGAGATCGTCAAGGCCAACCTGATGGACCCGGAGGACTCGCTGCGGCAGCAAAACCCGCTCGGCAAAATACCGATCCTGATCCTCGATGACGGCATGGAACTCTATGACAGCCCCGTGATCTGCGAATATCTCGATATGATCGCCGGCGGCGGGAAGCTGCTTCCTTCCGGCGACGCCCGCTGGCCGGCGATCCGCCTGCAGGCCATGTGCGACGGCATCCTCGACGCTGGGGTATTGAAGGTCTACGAGGCGCGCTACCGCCCGGAGGAAATCCGCCATCAGCCCTGGCTCGACATGCAGCAGGGCAAGATCGACCGG
>JAJFHO010000038.1 GCA_021775575.1 Hyphomicrobiales bacterium | reverse complement strand
CGCGCCGGCACGCCGATGGATTGGGCCGGATTCTATGCCGGGTGATCTCTGGGGTACGGAGTCATTGACTTCGACAGCATGTTAGATGCGAGAGAAATTTTCTAGCCGATAAATACCGAGGACAGCGTCCTGGGGCGCTTTTTCGATCTCGATGGCGGCCTGGGCGGCGTCCATGTCGGATTCAACCGGGTGCATGGACACCATATTTTTGGCGTGGAAGCCGACTGGAGCCATCTCGGCAAGTCGGATCTGCTGTTCGATCCCGATGGTGGATTTGATGACGACAGCGCTTCGGTCGATATGGATTGGCTTGCGTCCGTGCGTGCGCGCCTGGGAATCGGCTCTGCGCGGACCTTGCTCTACGCGACGGCAGGTGTCGCATGGATCAGTGGCGACTACACGGCGCGAAACGGAAATGTCGGAAACGTGAATCAGGGCACCACGGATGTGAATGCGGTGGGCTTTGTTTACGGCGGCGGTTTGGAACATGCATTAAGGGACAACCTCCTGGTGAGGTTCGAAGCCCTTCAGCATGAATTCAACGACCGCAAGGACACACGCGCTTTGACCACGGACTCCGATCCTGGCGACTTCGCGGGCGTGGATGATGTGACCGTCGTGCGCGTTGGCGTCACCTACAAAATTGGTGCGCGCGCACATTAGGCATTGCGCGGCCAGCGCCGGCACTGCTCGGGAAATCCTAGATCGAAAAACTCGTCCCGCAGCCGCAGGCCGCCGTGGCGTTCGGGTTTTTGACCTGAAAAGCGGCGCCGATCAGGCCGTCGACATAGTCTATTTCGCTGCCTTCCAAATAGTCCACCGAAACCGGGTCGATCAAAACCGTGACGCCGGCTTTTTCGATCGCCATGTCGTCGGCCTCGCGCGATTGCACAAGATCGAACTTGTACTGGAAGCCGGAGCAGCCGCCGCCTTCCACGCTGACGCGCAGCATCGTGTCGGCCGGCTCCTTGGCGACGATCTGGGCGATTTGCTTCGCGGCGCTGTCCGACACCGTCACTTGGGCTTGTGTCATAATGCTTTTTTTTCCGGTTTGCGGATTTATCGCGCCACTCTATCACGGAAGCGGTGCATATCTCTCATACCGAGAAGATAGGCAGGCATACGGGGTTGTCAATTGCCGATGACGAAGGGGCGCAAAGACGGCACGGCGAAAAGCGCGTGCCAACGAACTCTCGCCGGCTATGCGGCCAGTGCCGGCGCCAGCCGCGGCAGACTGATCGACGAGCCGGCGAGCCCGACGCGTTCGCCCTTTCAGCGCGACCGCGACCGGATCATCCATTCGACCGCATTCAGACGGCTCAATCATAAAACCCAGGTCTTCATTTTTCACGAAGGCGATCATTACCGTTCGCGGCTGACCCATTCTCTCGAAGTCGCCCAGATCGCCCGGTCCATCGCGCGCACGCTGGGGCTCGACGAGGATCTCGCCGAAGCGATCGCGCTGGCTCACGATCTCGGACATCCGCCCTTCGGCCATGCCGGGGAAAGGGCGCTCGACGCGGCGATGGCGGACTATGGCGGTTTCGACCATAACGCCCAGAGCCTGGGCGTCGTGACGGCGCTTGAGCGCAAATATGCCGCTTTCGACGGGCTGAACCTGACCTGGGAAACCCTGGAGGGGCTTGTGAAGCATAACGGGCCGCTCCTGGATGAACAGGGCCGGCCCTGCGGCGCCTATGCCGGAAAAGCTGTTCCGGAGCTGGTCGGTGATTATTGCGCGGTGCATGATCTGCGGCTGTCCGGCCACGCTTCGGCGGAGGCGCAGGTGGCCGCGCTTGCCGATGATATTGCCTATAACAACCACGACATAGACGATGGATTCCGGGCCGGGATGTGCAGTTTGGATGACTTGCGGGAAGTGCCTGTCGTTGCACGGATAATAGATGATATTACAAAAGTTTATCAGCAGCTTGATGACAGTCGGCTCATCTATGAGGTGAATCGCCGTTTGATTACCGCAATGGTTGACGACGCCGTCGGTGAAACGCGCCGCCGGATCGGCGCGCTCAACCCGGCCAACGCCGACGATATCCGCAATGCGCCCGCTCCCGTTGTCGCCTTCTCCCAAGCCACGAATGCCGCCTGCGACGAGCTTCGCTTTTTTCTCTTCTCCTGGGTCTACCGGAATGAGCGCGTGTCCCGCATCATGACCGATGCCCAAAGGATCGTGAGTGAGCTGTTTGCGCGTTACATGACGGATGAGGATGCGCTGCCGCGCGAATGGCTGGAACGCTCCGGTCCGCGGGATGAAAAAAGCCGCGCGCGCCAGGTCTGCAATTTCATCGCCGGAATGACGGACCGCTTTGCCGTCAACGAGCACCGCGCCCTGTTTGACGACACTCCGGAATTGCGATAACCCGCAGCATCCCGGCAAAAAACCAGCTCATTCCTCCTGATCGGTTTGCAACAATGAACCTATACGCCCAATTCGCCGACCGGATCGCGGCAGTACTCGACGGACTCAAGGCGGACGCCGTGCTTCCGGCCGATGCCGGAACGCAGGCCGTCACCGCCGAGCCGCCGCGCGATCCGGCGCATGGCGACATCGCCACAAACGCGGCCATGGTTCTGGCCAGGCCGGCGGGCATGAAGCCGCGCGATCTGGCGGAGAAGATTGCCGAACGGTTGCTTGCCGACAGTGACATTGAAAAAGTCGAGATTGCCGGCCCGGGTTTTATAAACCTGACGCTTACCGCCGGTTTTTGGCCCAAAGTGGTAGCGTCGGTTCTGAAGGAGGGCGGTGAATTTGGCCGCAGCGACGCAGGCAAGGGCGCACGGGTCAATGTCGAATTTGTTTCCGCCAATCCAACCGGTCCGCTCCATGTCGGCCATTGCCGGGGCGCGGTATTCGGCGATTCGCTGGCCAACCTGCTCGCCTTCGCCGGTTTCGACGTAACGCGCGAATATTACATCAACGATGCCGGCGCCCAGGTCGACGTGCTGGCCCGCTCTTGCTTTTTGCGCTACCGCGAGGCACTGGGCGAAGAGGTTGGCGACATTCCGGAAGGCTTTTACCCCGGGGACTATCTGGTGCCGGTCGGCCAGGCGCTGGCCGACACCCATGGCGCCTCGCTGCTGAGCCAGGAGGAGGGCGTTTGGCTTCCCATCGTTCGCGATACGGCGATCGATGCCATGATGAAGGAAATCCGCGACGACCTGGCCGCGTTGAATATCTCCTTCGACGAATTTTTTTCCGAGCGCAGCCTGTTGTCGCAGATTGACGGCGGCGTCGCGGTTACGATTGCCGAATTGCGCGAAAAGGGTCTGGTTTATGAAGGCCGGCTGCCGCCGCCCAAGGGCAAGCTGCCCGACGACTGGGAAGACCGCGAGCAAACGCTGTTCAGGGCCACCGGGTTTGGCGACGATGTCGACCGGCCGTTGGTCAAGTCTGACGGCGGCTACACCTATTTTGCCTCCGATATGGCCTATCACCGGAATAAATTCACGCGTGGGTTTTGCCACATGATCGACGTGTGGGGCGCCGACCATGGCGGTTATGTGAAGCGTGTAAAAGCAGCGGTCGAAGCATTGACCGGCGGGGCCGCGGAACTCGATGTGAAGATCTGCCAGCTGGTGCGGTTGTTCCGCGGTGGCGCGCCGGTCAAGATGTCGAAGCGGTCCGGTAGTTTTGTTACTTTGCGCGACGTGGTCGATGAAGTGGGGCCTGATCCGGTGCGCTTCATGATGCTGTACCGCAAAAACGATGCTCCGCTGGACTTCGATTTCGTCAAAGTGACCGAACAGTCGCGTGATAATCCGGTATTTTACGTTCAGTATGCACATGCGAGGGCGCATTCTGTCTATCGTAACACGCGCGATGTCTTTGCTGATTTTGATCAAAACAGAGTAATACTTGCCAATTCGCCGCTTAATCTTCTCGATGATGAAGCAGAAATTGGTTTGATGAAAAGAATTGGGCAGTTTCCGCGCGTTTTGGACGCGGCGGCTGCGGCCCATGAACCGCACCGTTTAGCATTTTACCTTTATGAGCTTGCCGGAGACTTTCATGCGTTGTGGAATAGGGGCAAAGAGTTGCCACAATTACGTTTTATTAAGCCTGAGAACCGAGATTTGACAATGGCACGTGTTGCGCTCGTATCAGCGACAGCGGAAGTTTTGGCATCAGGCCTCAGAATTCTCGGTGTCCAAGCAATCCGTGAAATGCGTTAGAGTATCTCCGTCAAAGCTGCGGGGAATAGTTTGAGGAAAGTATCGACATGTCGATTTCCGATGAAAGCGCCGGTCGCGCAAACCATGCAGAAAACCAGAATGCCGGTCTGAGCGATCCCTCCGGGGCAAACGCGGCGGCGGGGCAGGACGGCCAGAAGCAGAGCAAGGGACTCCCTGGTCTTGCTGGCTTCGGGCAGATGCAGGCCTATACCGCCGCG
Source organism: Hyphomicrobiales bacterium (assembly GCA_021775575.1). Taxonomy (GTDB): domain Bacteria; phylum Pseudomonadota; class Alphaproteobacteria; order Rhizobiales; family Methyloligellaceae; genus JAJFHO01. The sequence goes on along the minus strand of JAJFHO010000038.1, from coordinate 7,022 downwards.
ATGCAGCCCTCCGCTCACGATATGCAGAGCCAGCAGCCTGTGGAAGATCCGGGCGAGATGCATCAGCATCAGGACGACTACGCGGTGAGCGAAGAGCCCGCCCACGAAGCGTCCCCGGCAGGGATCGAACCCGATGCCGGCTATCCGGGCGGCAATGATGCCAGTCTTGACTATACCTATGCCGAACAGGGGGCTGCGCTTGCGGACGATGGTGCGAATGGCGCGGGAGAATATGCTGCCAACCTTCAGGAGCGGCTCGATTCCTATTCTCAAGACGCCCCGTTGCCGGAAGACCATGCGTCTTCTCAGGACTCTCAGTTTACCGGCGACCCCGCGTCTTCTCAGGACGCCCAGTTTGCTGGCGACCCCGCGCCTTTTCAGGACTCCCAGATCCCTGGCGACGTGGCATCTTCTCTGGACTCCCGGTTTCCCGACGACTTCGCATCTTCTCAGGACTCCCAGTTCCCGGGGGATTCTGCGTCCGAGGAGCTTCAGAATATTGATGAGGTGCAGGGCCATTCGGATGCGCAACCCTATGGCGACTACGCCGCCGGTGCCGCCGGAACCGATCAGGACATTGATCCGCAGAACGCTCTGCAGACCTTCGAGGCTCGATACGATCAACATCCCGAAGTCGCTCTCGGTTCGTTCGACGAAGGGCTGGGCGAGCAACCCTTTTACAACCAGAATGGTCAGGCCGATGCGGAATTCGGCGCCGAAATGGCCGACGATGATTTGGCCGACGAGGAATTACGGCGGCCCGGTGAGCGCCGGGGCCGTAAAGCGCTTATGGTCGCCAGCGGCCTGATTGGCGCGCTGGCTCTGGGCGGCGCGCTTGCGTTTGCCTACAAGACAGGCGGCGGCGCCAAACTTGCCTCGGGCGATGCGCCGCCGTTGATTCAGGCCGACAATCGGCCGGTGAAAGTCGCGCCGGAAGAGCCGGGCGGAAAACAGTTCCCGCATCAAAACAAGCAGATTTACGATCGGCTGCAGGGCGATCAGAAACCCGAGGTCGAGAAACTCGTGCCGCGGCAGGAAGAAGTAGCGGCGACCGCCGCGCCCGGAGGCGCGCGCCTGGATTCCGATGTCGCGACGCCGGCCCAGCAGCAAATCGCAGCCGCGGATATCAAGGCTGCGGAACCCGCCGTGCCGGGCGGCGGCCCGCACAAGGTTCGTACGCTGCAGGTCAAACCCGACGGGACATTCGTCGCGCCGCAGGAAACCGCCGCGGCCACACCGCAGCCGGCCGTACCGGCGCTTCCCGCTCCGGGCGCAAGCGTGGCTGTAACGATGCCCGCGACTCCGGCTCAACCGCCCGCCCAGCCGGCGGTTCAACCCGATCCTGTAACGACAGCGTCGGTTAGCCAGCCTGCAGCGCCGCAGGCTCCGGCGGCAGCGCCGCAGCCGCAACCTGGCGCCGCGGCGGTAGTGGCAACGCCAGCGCCTCTGCCACAGCAAAAACCGGCAACGCAGACGGCCGCTGCTCCCGCCGCCCAGGCGGCGCCCGGCGGTTCGATTTTCGTGGTCCAGGTCGCCTCGCGCCGCAGCCAGTCATTGGCGCTGGCGGCGTTCGCCGACTTGCAGCAGAAATATACCAGCCTGCTCGGCAACTATCAGCCGATGATCCAGTCGGCCGATCTCGGCGCCAAGGGGACGTGGTACAGGCTCAGGGTGGGACCAATGAGCAAGAAGGCCGAAGCGGCGACGCTGTGCAAAAGCCTGAAGCGGGCCGGATTGCGCAGCTGCCTCGTTCGTCCGCTCTAGATCGTTGGCGATATTGAGGCGTTCACGGCCTTGGGATTTGGCCCTGGCATTGCTTGACGCGGGCTGGCCGGAGAGATAGTCCGGCCGGTATGGCGCTCGCGGCATTCGCATCAGGTTGTTCATCCGTCGAACTGAACGACGCGGAGCGCGCTTTCTTTCGCGAGGCGCGTCCGTGCGGCTTGATTCTGTTTCAGCGCAATTGCAGCAATCCCGGACAGCTCCGGAGACTTGTCGGGCAGGCGGCCGAGGCTGTCGGCGGTTCGTCCTTCATGGTCCTGATCGACCAGGAGGGAGGACGGGTGCGGCGGCTGCGTCCGCCGGAGTGGCGCAACTTCCCGGCCGCGCGCGCCTACGCCGGCCTTTATGCCAAAGACCGGGAAACGGGCCTTGAAGCAGCGCGGTTATCGGCGCGGCTGATCGCGGACGACCTCAAGGCGTGCGGCATCAACCTCAACGCGGCGCCGGTGCTCGATCTGCCGGTCGAGGGCGCGCATGACATCATCGGCGACCGGGCCTATGGGAGTGATCCGCAAAATGTTATCGCCCTCGCCCGGGCGGTGGCGGAGGGCTATTTGCAGGGCGGCGTGATTCCGGTGATCAAGCATATCCCGGGCCATGGCCGCGCGCGCGCCGACAGCCATGAGAGCCTGCCGGTGATCGATGCCGGTCGGAAAGAACTTCGGGAAAGCGATTTTGTGCCGTTTATGGCGCTGAAAGACCTGCCGGCCGCGATGACTGCTCATGTGGTTATGACGGCGTTCGATCCGAAACGGGCGGCGAGCGTCTCTCCGACTATAATAGGCGAAGTGATTCGCGGACTGATCGGCTTTGACGGCTTTTTGATGAGCGACGATCTGAACATGAAGGCGCTGGAGGGCACATTGGCCGAAAAGGCTTGCGCGGTGCTGGATGCGGGATGCGATATCGCGCTGCATTGCAGCGGGATTCTGAAAGAGATGCACGAAGTGGCCGAAGTTGTGCCGGAATTGACCGCTAGGCGACTGGAACGGTTTGAAGCGGCTGTGGCGCTGACGCGGCGCAACGATCCGTATGACCGGGAGCGCGCCGAGGCGCTTCTGGAGCGCGCGGCGCAGGAGGCGGGCTGACAGGCCCTAGGGAGAATGGAAGCGCAATGACGGCACATCGCGATACCGGGTCCGTGAGCGGGACGCCGATCAATACGCAAGCGGAACCTTTCGAGGAGGAGCGTCGCGAAAGCGAAACATTCGTTGTCGACGTCGACGGTTTCGAAGGGCCGCTCGATCTGCTGCTTGCGCTGGCCCGTACGCACAAGCTCGATCTGACGAAAATCGCAATCCTGCCGCTGGCGCAGCAATATCTCGATTTCATTGCCGAAGCGAAGCTATTGCGGATTGAGATAGCGGCCGACTATCTCGTGATGGCGGCCTGGCTGGCTTTCCTGAAATCGAAATTGCTGCTGCCCGACGAGGATAATGAGGATGAGCCGAGCGGCGAGGAACTCGCGGCGCAATTGGCGTTCCGGCTCAAGCGGCTGGAAGCGATGCGGGAGGCTGGGGCCAAGCTTTTCACGCGCAAAAGGCTTGGACGTGATTTCTTCGCGCGCGGCATGCCGGAGGGTATCAAGCTGCTGCGCGAGAGCGCCTATGACGCAAATGTCTACGATCTGCTGAAGGCGTATGCACTGCAGCGCCAGCGTTCGGCGATTGACACGATCCACTTTTCCGCGCGTCCGGTCTGGTCGGTCCAGGATGCACGCGAGAAGCTGGAAGTCATGCTCGGCCAGTCTCTCGACTGGGCGCCGCTGAACAGTTTTCTGATCGAGTTCCTCGACAATCCGGAATTGCGACGCACGGTTATTGCGAGCGCGCTGAGTGCATCGCTTGAACTAACGCGCGAAGGCCATACGGATCTGAAGCAAAAAGAAGCCTTTGCGCCAATTTATATGCGTCGTCGAGCGAGCGAATCCCCTTAAGCTAAAGCGCGGCAAGGATTGCTTGTAGGGAAACAACGGAAAAAACAGCGCCGGAAAAGACGATGAGCGGAAGCACTAAAGACAAGGTCCAGCAGCATAGGATGGATATGCGGGAAGCGGCGGAGATGCTGCAATTGCCGCTGCCGGAGAATGTCATGCGGCTGCCGTCCGCCGGTCGACGGGAAATGCTGCGTGTGATCGAGGCGCTGTTGTTCGCCGCTTCGGAGCCGCTTGCGGAGTCGGTTTTGGCGGAGCATATGCCTGAAGACGAGGACGTCCGGGCATTGCTGGAGGAATTGGAGACATTTTACGCCGGCAGGGGCATCAATCTCGTGCGCGTGGCGGGCAAATGGGCTTTCCGGACGTCGGAAGACCTGGCCTTTTTGCTTGAGCGATATGCGGTCGAGGAGCGCCGCCTGTCGCGAGCGGCGCTGGAAACGCTCTCCATCATTGCCTACCACCAGCCGGTTACCCGCGCCGAGATTGAGGAAATTCGCGGCGTGGGAACGTCAAAAGGCACGCTCGATGTGTTGCTGGAGACCGGCTGGATCAAGTTGCGGGGCCGTCGCCGGTGCCCCGGCAGACCGATCACTTATGGAACGACCAGCGAGTTCCTGAACCATTTCGGCTTTGACAATATCAGGGACCTGCCGGGTCTGGGCGAGCTGAAGGGGGCGGGTCTTCTCGACGGCAATCTGCCGCCCGGTTTTGCGGTGCCGGTGCCCGACGATTCCGACGCGTTGCATGAGGATGAAGAACCGCTCGGCGACGATGACGACTCCGGTCTGGAACCGGACGACGATTTTGATTTTGACGCGGACATGCCACTGGAACGCTAGGCCATGGACGGCGTTGATCGGTGCATGAGCTAACCGTAACGTGCGAATGGTAAGGCGCGGACTTGCCTATTGGCCTGTGAGTTGCGTAAGTAGCCCCCGTGATGCTTCCAGATAAAACCGGTCGAGAGACATTTCCCCAGGGGTTTCGTTGGGGGCCACGCGGCACCGCCGCCGCGACGATTGCCGCGAATCTTTCATTTGAAAATGTCGGGCGCCATTATGGCCAGCGCTGCGCGGTGGACGATGTCTCACTGGATATTGCGCCTGGCGAGATCATGTGTCTGCTCGGACCGTCGGGCTGCGGCAAGACCACTCTGCTGCGGTTGACCGCCGGCGTCGAGCGGCCCACCGAGGGGCGGATTTTGATCGATGACCGGGTTGTCGCCGGACCGGATAAATTCGTGCCGCCGGAGCAGCGCGGTGTCGGGCTCATGTTCCAGGATTTCGCTCTGTTTCCGCATTTGACGCTGCAGGAGAATGTGGAGTTCGGTTTGCAGGTGCTTTCGCGGAGCGACGCCTCGCGCGTCGCGCGCGCGGCGCTGGAGCGCGTCGGGCTGGCAAATTATGCGGATCGCTACCCGCATATTCTGTCCGGTGGCGAGCAGCAGCGCGTTGCGCTGGCGCGCGCGATCGCGCCGCGGCCAGGGGTTCTGCTGATGGATGAACCTTTTTCGGGGCTGGACACCCGGTTGCGCGAGGAAATGCGCGAAGAGACGCTGACGATCCTCCAGGAAACCCGGGCGACCTGCATGGTTGTGACGCATTCGTCTGAAGAGGCCATGCGGATGGGAAACCGGATCGCGCTGATGCGCGCGGGGCGTCTTGTCCAGGCGGGGACAGCGGAAGAATTATATCATGCGCCGGCGGATATCGGGGCCGCGCGGATGTTCTCCGACCTCAACGAGATCGCCTGTACCGTGTCGAAAGGCCAGATCGATACGCCGCTCGGCCGCTACGACGCTAAAGGTTTTGCGGACGGCGAGACCGCCATTCTCTGCGTGCGGCAGCGCGATATCGATCTCGTCGACATGTCGAAGGGACATAACGCCCGCGTTCTCGCCACGCGATTTCTGGGCGAATCGGCGCTGCTGGAGGTTGGCGTGGCCGGGCTGGAAGATCCGATCCTGGTCCGGATGCGCGAATCGATAGCCGTTCCGCCGGGGACCGAAGTCGGCGTCAAAGTGGTGCGCGAAGGTATTTTGCTGTTCGCGCAAGCCGACGAAGAGGCGAGCGGGCCGCGGGTTTCTCAAAGTCGCTCCTGACACCGCTATGGCTGTTATGCCGAGGGCCGTGACGGTTGGTGTTAATGCTGCCGCGCCGCTCGCTTGCGGGGGGTATGGCTTTCTGCGATAGTGCGGCAAATGCTGCGGTCCCGCGGCCAGACGTAATTGGGAGACCAAAAAATGGCGCCGAGCTGGTTCCAAATTGTGATTGTTGTTGTGTTGCTTGTTCTGCTTTTCGGGCGCGGCAAGATTTCCGATCTGATGGGCGATGTCGCCAAAGGCATCAAAAGCTTCAAGAAAGGGATAGCCGAGGAAGAGGACAAGGCGGAGGCCGATACGGTAAAATCGATCGAGCATGACGATGTCGAACCGGTCAAGACAACCAAGTCGGCTGAACAGACCAAGGCCAAGGCGAGCTAGCCTTGGGCCCGGCGCCTGTGCCCGAAAGAAACCAGGCACACTCAGCGAACGATATTTTGGTTTCCTGACCGGTGCGGTGAACCGCGAGCCGGCAAGGCGGCACAACCTCCATGTTCGATATCGGTTGGACGGAACTTCTGGTTATTTCTGTTGTCGCGATCATCGTCGTCGGCCCCAAGGACCTGCCCGGCATGCTGCGCTCGCTGGGGCGTTATGCTGGTAAATTGAAGCGTACGGCAGGCGAATTCCGCGCCCAGTTCGACGATGCGCTGCGCGACAGCGAACTTGAGGAGTTGCGCTCGACGGTAAGCGAAATGGGCGACCTCAATCCGATAAACCAGATTCGAGACAGCGTGACGGAGAGCCTTGAACCGTTGAAGGAAACGGCAGCCGATATCACCAGCGGAATCGAGGATTTGGGCGGTTCGGGCGGTGGCAGCGGCGAGGGGCCCGCGAAACAGGCTGAAACGTCCGGCACATCATCAAAAACCAAAAAAGCGGCGGAAAAGCCGGCCCCGCGCAAGAAGGCGGCCACCGCGGCAAAGGCAAACAAGAAGCCCGCGCCGCGCAAGAAGGCCGCGCCGCGCAAGAAGGCTGCCAAGGCCGGTACGGACGCGACGCGGAGCGAAGGATAGGCGATGTCCCAGGACGACATCGACTCCTCGAAAGCGCCGCTGGTCGAGCATCTGGTCGAGCTGCGCAAGCGGCTGATGTGGGCCTGCGCGGCCATCTTCTCCGGATTCCGGATCTGTTGTTATTTCGCCAAGGACATCTACATCAGCCTGCTGTCGCCCTATCTGGAGGCGGTCGGCGGGGCGTCGG
>JAJFHO010000037.1 GCA_021775575.1 Hyphomicrobiales bacterium | reverse complement strand
CGGCCGGAGAAATGCTGCGCAAGGCGATCTCCAACACCGAAGTTCTGCCGTGGCGCGATGTGCTGCATGACGGGCCCGTTCCGCTGACCGATGACCGCGAAGAACTTTCCGAAATCCGTGCCGACTATCTGGCCGACAAGGGCTGGGGCGGACATGATGAATTGCGGGACGCCTTTCGCGCCCGCGACCGCGGCATCGCCCACAACCCGACCTTCGAACGCGTCACCCTCTGGTTCGAGCATGATCTTTACGATCAGCTGCAGCTCATTCAGATCCTCGACTGGTTCGCCGATAATCCCCACGACAGCGAAACGCTTTTGCTGGTGCAGGCAGCCGATTATCTTGGCACGCAGTCGGCGGAGGCGCTTGCTGAGATGGCGAAACTGGAACAGCCGGTAAGTGATGCGCAATTGGCGCTGGCGCAGCGGGCATGGGAGGCCTTCCGCCAGCCGGCGCCGGAGCAATGGGCGGATTTGCTCAATAGGGACCTGTCGGCCCTGCCCTTTTTGCAGAATACGGTGCGGCGCATGCTCGAGGAGCTGCCGGACGCCAGGACAGGGCTGTCACGCACGCAGTCCACGATCCTTCAGCAAATCCGGGATGGCGTTACCAAGCCCGGCAATCTGTTCGGCGCGGTTCAAAAGCAGGAAGAGGCCTACTTTATGGGTGACTGGAGCTTCTGGGACAAGCTCGATGGGCTGGCGCGGGGCGATTCACCGCTGATCATGGGGTTTGCGAACGGCCTGTTTCGCCCCGGATTGGATGACGAGGAATTCCGCACCTATCTGAACAGCGAAATTTCTCTGACCGGTCTTGGCGAAAACATTCTCTCGGGCGACGAGGATTATGCGCACAACGCCAGAATAGACGCCTGGTTCGGGGGCACCCATCAGACCAACGATTTTCTCTGGCGCTGGGACAGCGAAAAGGGCCGGCTCGTTGCGCCGGCGTGACGTGAGCGTCAGGCGCGTTTTTTCACCACCGCATCTATTTCCATCAATTCCGCAAGCAGTGGCTCAAACTCCTTGAGCGGCACCATATTGGGGCCGTCGGAGGGCGCCTTGTCCGGGTCCTGATGGGTTTCGATAAAGAGCGCGGCCACGCCGACCGCGACCGCCGCGCGGGCCAGAACGGGAACGAATTCGCGCTGCCCGCCGCTTGTTGCGCCCTGCCCGCCCGGCTGCTGGACCGAATGAGTAGCGTCGAACACGACCGGACAGCCGGTTCCCGCGAGAATGGGCAGCGCGCGCATGTCGGAAACAAGCGTGTTGTAGCCGAAGCTCGCGCCGCGCTCGGTCACCAGAATATTGGGATTGCCGGCATCGAGAATCTTGCCGACGACATTTTTCATGTCCCAGGGCGCGAGAAACTGGCCCTTCTTGATCTTGACCACCTTGCCGGTTTCGGCCGCGGCGGCGAGCAGGTCGGTCTGCCGGCACAGGAAGGCGGGAATCTGCAACACATCGACCGCTTCAGCGACAATTGCGCATTGATCCGGCTCGTGAACATCGGTGACCACAGGCAAGCCGGTGCTCTCCCGGATTTCCGCGAATATGGGAAGCGCGGCTTCAAGCCCAAGACCCCGCGCGCTTGTCTGGCTCGTACGGTTGGCCTTGTCGAAGGAGGATTTGTAGACAATCCCGATTCCCAGCCGCTCGCCGATCTCTTTTAGCGCCGAAGCCGTTTCAAGCGCATGTGCGCGCGACTCAAGCGCGCAAGGCCCGGCGAAGACCGCGATGGGCGCGGTGTTGGAGATCGAAATTTCGCCGACGGAGACGGTTGGGTTCGGGTTCATGGGCGGACGTTAGGGGATTGGGCGCGCAGCGTCGAGTGAGGCATTTGGACCAGCTATACCAGCCTGCTCTGTTCGACAGCCGCCTCGATAAAAGACGCGAACAGAGGATGCGGTTCGAAGGGGCGCGATTTGAGTTCGGGATGAAACTGGACGCCGACAAACCAGGGATGTTCCGGGATTTCAACGATTTCGGGCAACAGGCCGTCAGGCGAAAGGCCGGAAAAACGCAGGCCCGCCGCCTCCAGCTTGTTGCGGTAGCGGGTATTCACTTCATAGCGGTGGCGGTGACGTTCGGAGATTTTCGTATCGCCATAAATTTCAGCGACCCGGCTGTCCTTGGCGAGCAAAGCGTCATAGGCGCCGAGCCGCATGGTGCCGCCCAGTTCGCCATTCGCTTCGCGCTTTTCCAGTTCGTTGCCCTTCATCCATTCCGTCATCAGGCCGACGACCGGCTCCTCGCTTGGCCCAAACTCCGTTGAGCCCGCGCCGGCAATGCCGGCAAGGTTGCGGGCGGACTCGATGACGGCCATCTGCATGCCGAAACAGATGCCGAAATACGGGATCTTTTTGGTTCGCGCGAAGTGGGCGGCCGCCACTTTGCCGTGCGCACCCCGTTCACCGAAGCCGCCGGGCACAAGAATGCCGTGCACATCTCCCAGATGCGCGGACGGGTCTTCGCTCTCGAATATTTCCGACTCGATCCAATCGAGATGAACCTTCACCTTGTTGGCTATACCGCCATGAACGAGGGCTTCATTGAGTGATTTATAGGCGTCCTTGAGACCGGTATATTTCCCCACGATGGCAATCGATACGTCGCCGTCAGGATTGGCGATCCGCCGTGAAATCCGTTCCCATTTTTCCAGATCGGGCTTGCGGGCGTCCGCAATGCCAAAGGCGGTGAGCACTTCTCGGTCGAGGCCCTCGCGGTGATAGGCGATGGGAACGTCATAGATGCTGCCGACGTCAAGCGCCTGGATCACCGCCGTATCGCGCACATTGCAAAACAGAGCGATCTTGCGCCTTTCCTCCTCCGGTATGGGGCGGTCGCAACGGCACAGCAGAACATCGGGTTGAATACCGATCGACCGCAATTCCTTGACCGAATGCTGGGTCGGCTTGGTTTTGAGCTCGCCGGCGCTGGGGATGAAGGGTACGAGGGTCAGGTGGATGAAGATCGCGTCGCCGCGCGGCAATTCGTTGCCCAACTGCCGAATCGCCTCGAAAAAGGGAAGTCCCTCGATATCGCCGACAGTGCCGCCGATCTCGCACAAAACGAAATCGACATCGTCGGTGCCCGCCAGGGCGAATTTCTTGATTTCATCGGTGACATGCGGAATCACCTGAACCGTTCCGCCGAGATAGTCGCCACGGCGTTCCATCGACAGCACATTCTGATAAATACGCCCGCTGGTCACATTGTCGGCCTGACCGCAAGGCACCCCGGTAAAGCGCTCATAATGACC
>JAJFHO010000036.1 GCA_021775575.1 Hyphomicrobiales bacterium | reverse complement strand
TATCCCTGGCCCAGTCTGATGGAGAAATGACATCCGCATTTCAGGTTCGACTGCGTGATGAATTCGAAGCCGTTCTCGGTGTTGAAGATTGTGACGAGTTGCTTTCCCAAGCACGCTTTCTTGTGCGGGATGCTGCAAGTGCCGACGACGTGGCAATGACCGTAGCGCCTCTTTTCAACAAAACATTGAGCGAGCCGGAAAAAGCTGACCTAATAAACATGTTGAAACGCATCGTGCGGGGAAATGCAGAGCAAACCGCCGCCATAGATCACCTCCGATCCAAACTTGGAATGTGATAAGACGCAGTAGCACTGCCGCGTGCCTCGTAATTTTTGCAATCAGAAAATGGACCGTTGAATGCCCCCTCTCCCGCTTTTGTTTCAGCCCCTGAGTGTTCGCGGCGTTACATTTCCCAACCGCGTTGTCATTTCACCCATGTGTCAATATTCGGCGACTGATGGCTTTGCGAATGAATGGCATTTCTCTCACCTTTCGACTTACGCTCGGGGCCGCGCCGGCTGTATATTTTTCGAAGCGAGCGCTGTCAAAGAATACGGCCGCATCACGCATGGTGATTTGGGCATCTGGAGCGATGCACACGGCGAGGCTATGCAGCCAATTGTTGAATTCATAAAATCTCATGGCTGCATCGCTGCATTGCAACTTGCCCATGCGGGCCGCAAAGCAAGCATGCAGCGACCATGGTTCGGCAACGGTGCGCTGAATGATGAGGATGTGCAGCGTGGAGACAGACCCTGGCCGATTTCAGCCCCCACAGATGAGCCTCTTGATGACGGCTGGCTCAAACCGTCTGCGATGAGCGCAACCGACATAGCAGACGTGGTCGACAGTTTCGCAGCAGCAGCCGTTCGAGCGGAGGCTGCAGGCTTTGATGTTGTTGAAATCCACGGGGCACACGGCTACCTGATCCAGACTTTTCTATCTCCTCTGTCGAATACCCGGGGCGATGCCTATGGCGGCGACCGCAAGGGCCGCATGCGCGTAGCTCTTGAAGTTACCGAGGCGGTTCGGGCAGTCTGGCCGGAAGAAAAGCCTCTGTTTTTTCGGGTGTCCTCAGTCGATGGTCTCGAAGGCGGCTGGGAGTTGGACGACAGTGTCGCTCTTGCCCAAGAGCTCAAGTTTCGCGGCGTGGATGTCATAGATTGCTCAAGCGGCGGCAACACTCCAAAAGGCGCCACGAACGCGAGCATTGGGCGGGGGCTTGGCTTTCAGGTTCCCTTCGCCGCACGCATGCGCAAGGAAACCGGGCTTTTGTCTCAGGCGGTCGGCCTCATTCTTGATGGGCCCCAGGCGGAAGAAATCCTGCAGGCCGGCGATGCCGATCTGATCGCCATTGGCCGTGAGGCACTGTACGACCCGTTCTGGGCGCTGCACCAGGCACAGGAAATGGGCATTGATGATGCTTTCTCCCTGTGGCCAGAACAATACGGCTGGTGGCTTGAGCGGCGCTCTCACGGTTTGCGAAAAATTCTCGACACTCCCCACTGACAGGAAGCCGCTCACAACCATCTATTTAAGGACGCCGTCCTCAATAAGGACTTCACGGGCCGCTTTGAATGCGCTCAGGGATGCCGGCACGCCAGCATAGATTGCGACTTGCAGCAGTGCCTCCTTGATCTCGTCAACGCTGACACCGTTGGTGATAGCACCACGGGTGTGGAGTTTCAGTTCCTCAAGCTTGCCAAGGGAGGCGAGCATTGCAAGGTTCAGCAAGCTTCTGTCCCGTTTGCTGAGACCTTCGCGACCCCAACACCATCCCCAGCAATAGGTGGTGACCAGTTCCTGAAAGTCGCGATTGAAGTCATCGGCACTGGCAATCGATTTGTCGACATACTCCGCCCCCAGTACACCGCGGCGAATTTCCAGGCCCTTTTCAAAAAGCTCGTCATCCATGTGATTGTTTCCCTGATATTTGGTTTGTGGTTGAGGTGTTCAGGCCAGCAGGAAACCCTTGAGGGCTCGCATATATTGCTCGGGCTGTTCGATGTTTGAGAGATGAGCGGCGTCAGTGATCACGACAAGCTCAGCGTCCGGGATGCTTTCCGCGATCAAGGCACCATGGTCAGGCGGCGTTGCAGGATCTTCCGCGCCGACTATGACCAGGGTTGGCACCAGGATGTTCTTCAGACCATCCCGCTGGTCCATATCGCGGATGGCAGCGCAGCACCCTGCATAGCCCTTTGGCGGCGTTGTCAGAAGCATTTGCCGCACGTGTTCGAGTTCGGCCGAGGGCGCCTCGCGAAAGGCTGCCGTAAACCAGCGTTCAATCACGGACGAGGTGATTTCTTCCATTCCACCTCGACGTACGGTTTCGATGCGCGCCGCCCAAACACCGGGAGGCGACATGTGAGCAGACGTATTTGAGAGGACCAGTCTTTGCAGTCTCTCCGGTGCCTTGCGGCCAAGCCACTGGCCAACCATTCCCCCCTTGGAGAGGCCGCAGTAGTCGGTTTTCTCAATTTCCAGGTAATCCAGCAGGGCAAGGGCATCCTGGCCCAGCTGTTCGATGCTGTAATCTTCATCCGGCGCTGAGGACTGCCCATGACCACGGCTGTCGTAGCGAACCACTCTGAAATGATTACTGAGTTCGGCTGTCTCCCGGTCCCACATGCCAAGGTTGGTACCCAGCGAATTGCTCAACAACAGTGGCGGCGCGTTGTCATCACCATCAATACGGTA
>JAJFHO010000035.1 GCA_021775575.1 Hyphomicrobiales bacterium | reverse complement strand
ATAAATCCGCGTACGCTGGACATTCTGGAGCCGAGCGGCGCCAGCGAACGGCTGCTGAAGGCCGGGCGCAAAGCCATGGCGATGAATTTTCATGGACCCCGCGGCCCCTTGTTTCGGCTCGAGACCCGGAATATTCCGCATCCCAGCCGTGACTATATGCTCGTGCTTCCTCAGGCGGAGACGGAAAAGCAGCTGATTGAAACATTGGGCGGGCGCGAGAAGATTGAGTGGAATACGCGTCTCGCGCACCTTGCCATAGAAGGCGAGGGACCGGCGGCAACCCTGGACAAAAGAGGCCGAAGCGAAACGCTCAAACCCGATTTTGTCATCGGCGCCGACGGCGCCCATTCCACCGTGCGCAAGGCGCTCGGCATCGGCTTCGCGGGCAAGGCATATGAACATGACTGGGGCTTGGCTGATGTGCGGCTCAAGGGGCTGGAGCCATTGGAGGAGTTGCACATTTTCGACTTGAGCCCGGTGCTGGTGGCTTTCATCGGTATACGCGACAACCTGTTTCGCGCAGTGGCGGACCGGCCTGATATCCTCCATGCAATCCCGCGGCACATCATCGTGGAAAAGGTCGAATGGGAATCGCATTTCCGCATCTCCCACCGGCAGGTCGAAGCTTATCAGAAAGGACCGGTGTTTCTCGCTGGCGATGCGGCTCATATCCACTCGCCGGTCGGGGGACGCGGCATGAATCTCGGAATCGAGGATGCGGCGTGGCTTGCCTATCTGATCGGGCGAGGCGAAACTGGCGATTACACGAAGCTGCGTCACCCTATCGCCAAAAGCGTCATAGCCCAGGTCGACGATGCAACGCGCTTCATCGCCTCAGATGGCGTGATTTCCACCTTTCTGCGGCATCACATATTGCCGCATCTGGCGGCGCGGGATTTCGCCCAGCGCAACGCCTTCCGGCAGATTGCCGGTCTGGCAAGCCCGACCCCGCCCTGGCTCCAGATCATCATCTGATGCCGATTGGCCGCAGTCCCGCTATCGTGCGCCGATGAGCGATGTGTCCTGCTATCGGATAAGCACACTCCTCGGCCGGGAAGAAGCGCTATTGCTTTCCAGCGCCCTTGATGAGCTTTACTGGCCGCCGCCCGATGCCGTCGGGGTGTTCGCGGCTGAGGGTGAGCGCTGGCGCCTCGACGCCTATTTTCCGGAGAAGCCGGACGAGACAGCCTTTAGACAATTCATCGCCCATCAAGGGCTGGGTGATGCTGATCTTTCGATCGCCTTTGTCCCCGATACCGACTGGGTGGCGCTTGCTCAGGCCAGGCTGCACCCGGTGCGGGCCGGAAAATTTCTTATTCACGGCAGCCATGACCGAGGCACTGTCGCGCGTAACCGCTGGACAATCGAGATAGACGCCGCGCGCGCCTTCGGGACCGCTCATCACGAGTCCACGCGCGGATGCATTGAGATGCTGGATGTGTTGGGGAAACGCGAGCGTTTTGCGAACATCCTCGATATCGGGACGGGGACCGGGATCCTGGCGATTTTGGCCGCCAGACAATGGCGGGCCCGCGTGATCGCCACCGATATCGACTCCGTGGCCACGCACACCGCGCGCGCCAATGCCCGCGCAAACGGCGTCGGTGATTTCATTGCCACTGTCACGGCAGCAGGTCTCGGACATCAGGAGATTCGCCGCCGGGCGCCCTATGATATGGTGACCGCCAATATTCTGGCGCGTCCCCTGAGCGCATTGGCGCCTGAGCTGTCGCGCGCTGTCAACCGCGCAGGCTTTGTCATTTTGTCGGGTATAATTCACAACCAGGCGGCGCGCGTTGCGGCGGCCTACAGGGCCGCCGGCTTTACGCGCCACCGCGAGATTGTGATCGAAGACTGGGTTACGCTGGCTATGCGCCGTACCATACTCGGGTGATAGTTACGTCGCCAAACCAAGCGCATTGAGGCGCGCCAGGATTTTCGGTTCGAACTCTTTGCGCAAAAGCACAGTCAGATTGATCTTGTTGCGCAGTGCTGATTGCGCGGCTGGAGCGTGAGTTTGCAGGGCCGCGGCGCGGGTCGCCCGCTTGTCAAGCCACCGGTAGAAATTGGCATCGTAAAGCGCAAGTTCGTGCGGATTTGTCATGCCTTAAATCCTCTTTGATTGGGTCGGCAAGTCGACCGTTTTGCCCGCGCGCAGCTTCACTATCTGCTCTGTTGAGTACCCGAATTCCTGCAGGGTTTCGTCATCATAAGCGCGAAGCTGATGTTGAATCAGTCCGCGCGCGCGCATAGCCTGCGCCTCGGTAATCCGTTCCAAGGCCCGGACCAGCCAGCCGCCAATCCCCGCGCCGGGCTTTTTGCCCGGGAGATGCGTAAAGGTCGTCGCTGCCATAGCCGTTCCTTTCAGTCTGTTTTGGCCCTTGTGGGCTCCTGATTGCTGACGATGAAACGTCAACTTAGTTGACCTATAGGTAAGTGTTTTTGGCTTTGGGAGTAGACGTCTTTGTTGCAACGCAGCATTGCGTGAAGCGCATGGAGAATTTGGCTTTTCGACACCAAAGCTTCATGTTTGATTCGGTTGAGCCGTCAGCCTATGCATTCAAAAATGTCGTGTGATTGTGATTACAAACGGCAGTTCATCTGCCAGCGGCAAGGCCGAGGACGTGGCGATTGGGCGGATTTGCGTCAAGGGGCGAGGGCTCGATTTATCGGCCCGGTCTGGCGCTACCGCGGATCGGCAGGAGTCAATTCCGGCCGCGTCGGATCAAATGGCGCCGACGGAGGTGGTTTTCACTCGGTGCTCTCTTCGAGGTCTATCTCCACCATGATGTCGTGGGCGATCTGCTCCAGCCTATCGCGCACGTCATCCATGTTGGTCTTTTCAGGCAAGACGACATCGGCAGTCGCGGAAAACATGGCTTCGCCTCCCATGCTTCCGGCGAACACTTCCGTGCGCAATTCCTCGATATTGACGCCGAAGCCCGAGAGGGTTCGCGTCACGTCCAGCACGATTCCAGGATGATCGAGCCCGGTCAGCGACAGCCGCGCCCGGTGGCCGCTCTGCGGCGTCGCTGCCGCGCGGTCGCGATGGACTGCTATCTCGATACCCTTTTCCGATAGTCCGGCAAGCGCACTTACCAGCTCCTCAATCTTCTCGTTGGTCACCGACACCCGCAATATTCCCGCAAACTCGCCGCCAAGGCGGGCCATCGAACTGTCGATCCAGTTGCCGGAATGGGCGGCGACGATATCGGCCAGCGATTCGACGACGCCCGGATGATCGCGGGACAGCACTGTGACAACCAACTCGACTGACATTTGTTCTTTCCTTTTTGGGACAGGCGGAAACCCTTGCGCGAAGAGTCTAATGACGTTCGACGAAGCTATCGACGACTTTTTTCTGTCCGGCCTTGTCAAAATCGACCGTAAGTTTATTGCCGTCAATGCGGGCGATCGCGCCATAACCGAATTTCTGGTGGAAGATACGTTCTCCAATCCGGTATCTGGAACCGGACTGTGTTTCCGATGCGACAAGCTCGCCCTCGATTGTCATGGGCCCGCGCGGGGCCGGCGAGGGGGCGCGCTTTACATTCTTCCGCGCCCTTTGCCAGCCGGGCGTTCCGTAATCGCCTGTAAGGAACGCGCCCTCGTCGTCGAAGCGGCTTACGCCATAGCCGCCATACTGGCTGGCATGCTCCTCCACCTCGATATGCGTTTCCGGCAGCTCATCGATGAAGCGCGACGGGATCGCCTGCTGCCATAGGCCGTGCGTGCGCCGGTTCTGGGCAAATGTAATCTTGGCGCGCCTTTTGGCACGGGTGATGCCCACATAGGCGAGGCGGCGCTCCTCTTCCAGACCCGCGGAGCCCGACTCATCGAGGCTGCGCTGGTGCGGGAACAGCCCATCTTCCCAGCCGGCAAGGAACACGCTGTCGAATTCCAGACCCTTGGCGGAATGGAGCGTCATCAGATTGACCTTGTCGTCGGTCTCATCATTATCGCGGTCCATGACCAGTGAAACATGCTCCAGGAAACCGGCAAGCGAATCGAACTCCTCCATATAGCGGATCAGTTCTTTCAGGTTATCGAGCCGGCTTTGGGCTTTGGGAGATTTGTCATTTTGCCAATGCGCCGTGTAGCCGGATTCATCGAGGATCAACTCGGCCAGTTCAATATGCGGCGTCGTATCGATCAGGGCGCGCCAGCGGTTAAACAGCGCGAGCAGATCGGCCAGCGCCTTGCGCGGTTTTGGCCTGAGTTCCTCTGTCTCGATCAGCAGGCGCGCAGCCTGGGTCAACGGGATGCTCTCGGCGCGGGCAAGCTCATGGACGATCTTGAGGCTGGCTTCGCCGAGGCCCCGGCGCGGCATGTTGACGATGCGCTCGAATTTGAGGTCGTTCGCCGGATTGATCGTCAATTCCAGATAGGCGGCGGCGTCGCGGATTTCCTGACGCTCATAGAATCGCGGACCGCCGATGACCCGGTAGTTGATGCCGAGCGTGACGAACCGGTCCTCGAAGGCGCGCATCTGGAAAGATGCACGCACCAGAATGGCGATTTCGTTCAGGGCGTGCCCCTGACGCTGTAGCTGTTCGATATCCTCGGCAATGACGCGGGCTTCTTCCTCATCGTCCCAGTTGCCCTGAAGCGCGACTTTTTCGCCTTCGCCGATGTCCGTATGCAGCGTCTTGCCGAGCCGTCCTTCGTTGCGGGCAATGAGCCCCGACGCAGCAGCCAGGATATGGCCGGTTGAACGGTAATTCCGTTCCAGCCGAATAACCTTGGCGCCGGGAAAGTCATGCTCGAATCGCAGGATGTTGCCAACCTCCGCTCCGCGCCAGCCATAAATCGACTGGTCGTCGTCACCGACGCAGCAGACATTGCCGCCGCCCTGGGCCAGGAGGCGCAGCCAGAGATATTGGGCGACATTGGTGTCCTGATACTCATCCACCAGCATGTAAGAAAAACGCTGCTGATACTCCGCCAGGACGTCGGGATTTTCCTGGAACAGGCGCAGGCACTCCAGCAGAAGATCGCCGAAATCTGCGGCGTTGAGTTCCTTCAGCCGGGTCTGGTACTGGGCATACAGTTCGGCGCCCTTGCCATTGGCGAAGGCAAAGGACTCGCCTTGCGGAACCTTCTCAGGGACAAGACCCCGATTCTTCCAGCCATCGATATAGGTGGCGAGCTGGCGCGCGGGCCAGCGTTTTTCATCCAGCCCTTCGGCTTGGAGCAGTTGTTTGAGCAGGCGGATCTGGTCGTCGGTATCGAGGATTGTGAAGCGCGATTTGAGACCGACAAGCTCCGCGTGACGCCGCAATATCCGCGCAGAGATCGCATGAAAGGTTCCCAGCCAGGGCATGCCTTCCACCGCGCCGCCGATGAGCCCCGCGATGCGTGCCTTCATTTCGCGCGCCGCCTTGTTGGTGAAGGTGACGGCGAGTATTTGCCCGGGCCGTGCGCGCGCGGTCGCCAGAATATGCGCGATTCGGGTGGTCAGCGCGCGGGTCTTGCCGGTGCCGGCGCCGGCCAGAACAAGAACCGGACCCTCCAGCGAGGTGACCGCGGCCTGCTGTTCCTCATTGAGAGTATCCAGATAGGCTGGCCGCGCCATTGCCCGGGCCGATAGCGAGGCTTCCGGATTGCCTCCGCTGTGCGCTTCACCGTCCATGATGGCAGTGGCCTGATGCCCGCGAATCTTCTGCATGGAGAATGGGACTATAGCACCAGAGCGTTCGCGAAAAGGGTAATCTGTTCGCTATCTGTCCCAATTAGCGATGCGCTTCGACATTGGCTTCGATAAGAGCCATGTTGAAGGCGTTAAGCGCATCCACATGCTCCGCCCATCCCACCAGCTTGTCGGTGTCGCGGGCGTCCACCACTGCGATCCGGTTTTGGCCTGTCTTGTCGAAGGCGCGCAGCGCCGCCTCCACCGTGTCATCGGGCGTAAGCCATGGTATGTCCTCGCCAACGACTTTCATTTCCTCAATGGCGCCGTCCTCGAGCGGGATCATGAAATCCCTGATCTTGAGGCTGCGCACAATATGCTTGTGCGGGCCTTCCCGGAGAAAAACCCCTCGCATCGACAGCTGCCAGTGGAAAAAACTCTCGCCGTGAACGGCCTGTGTGAGACCGCTGGCGATCGATACAACAAGCAGCAGGGCGATTGTCATGCTGTAGCCGCCGGTAAGCTCGAACACGATCAGCGTGGTCGAGATCGGCGCCCCCAGTACGGCGGCCGAAACCGCGCCCATGCCGAGGATCGCGTAAAGCCCTTCGCTCGACGCCATTTCAGGAAAGACCTTGGCTGCAATAATCCCGAATGCGGCACCCGCCATCGCGCCCAGATAGAGCGATGGCGAGAAAACCCCCCCGCCGAAACGGCTGGCAAGGGTTATCGCTGTTGCCACGGTTTTCAGGACAATCAGGGCCAGCAGGATCTGGAGCGGCAAGGAGTGTTTGAGGGCGGCATCGGTTGCATCGTAACCCACGCCGAGAATCTGAGGATACCAGATCGCTATTGCGCCGACCATCGCTCCGCCGATTACAGGGCGGAGCCAAAGCGGTATTTCGATGGACCAGGCTGTGCGTTCAGCCGAAATCAGTGCGAACTGGAAGGCGATAGCGACTGCCGCGCAGGTCAGGCCGAGCAGAACAAATGCCGGGAATTCCCAGTAGGAGGTGATCTGGTAGTTGGGGATGATGAAAGCCGGAAAACTGCCGAGGTGAGCGCGCACGACAATAGTGGCGGCGACTGATGAAATTACAATCGGTACAAATGCCCGCAGGGCGTAATGGCCGAGTATGACCTCGTGGGCAAAGAGCACGCCGGCTATCGGCGCGTTGAACGAGGCCGATACGGCTGCCGCGACGCCGCAAGCGAACAGGTTTCGACGCGCCGCGTGGGACAGCTTGAACAGGTCTTTCAGGACCGAGGCGAGGGTGGCGCCGAGATGGACGACCGGGCCCTCGCGGCCGGCGCTTGCGCCGACACCCAGCGAAAAGGCGGAAACGAGAGCGTTGGCGAGACCCTGTTGCGCAGTGATCCGGCAGCCCTGCAGCGCGCGCGCTTCGATCACGTCGGCGACACCATTGGGGCGTCGTCCCGGCATCACATATTGGAGGAACAGTCCGACGGCGAGACCGCCGGCGGTCGGACCCAGCAGGATCAGCCACCAGGGCAGCAACTCCGCGGCCTCGTAGACGCTTTCCCCCGCCGTTCCAAGCCAGAGCAGCTGAAAGGCGCCGATGCCAAGGCGAAAGAGGATCGCCAGATAGGCGGCCCCGACGCCGATAAACAGGGCGATCGCCCAAACGAGCAGCTGTCTTTCCGCGAGGAAATCATCAAGGCTTGGAAGCACCCGGTCGGCAAGGACGTGGCGCAACCAGCGGGTGGGCCGATGCAGCAGTCTCTGGCGCGAGAAGCGACCGGGACGGGTTTGTTGCCGACCGGTTTTGTCGCCTTGTTCGGCTTCGCGCGAATCGGGCATCGTTTCGTCTCTTCCGGCCAAGCCCTTCGATTTGTTACAGTGCTATTGGACAAAGGACATAACCCTTTTATCGGAGAAAACAAATGGCGGTTGTAACGGCAGGCCTGGACGAGCAACCACCCTCAGGCGGAGTCGTTGCGGTTATTGAGGTGCTGTCCGGCAGGCTTGGTAACCGGTTTACAACCAGCGCGCCTGTGCGCGAGCAGCATGGCAACACGCTTACCTGGCTGCCCAATCAGCCACCGGACGCCGTCGCCTTTCCGCTATCGACGCAGGAGGTTGTCGATATCGTGACCCTGTGCGCCCAATATCGGGTCCCGGTAATCCCGTTCGGCGCGGGCACGTCGCTCGAGGGCCATTTGAATGCCCCGCTTGGCGGAATCTCTCTGGATTTCTCGAAAATGGACGCGATCCTGGCGGTCAACACGGAGGACCTCGATTGCACGGTTGAAGCGGGAGTGACCCGCAAGCGGCTCAACGAGCATTTACGCGACACCGGCCTGTTCTTTCCCGTCGATCCGGGCGCCGACGCGACGATCGGCGGCATGGCCGCGACGCGTGCATCGGGCACCAACGCGGTGCGCTATGGCACGATGCGGGAGGCCGTGGTCAACGTCACTGCCGTCCTTGCCGACGGCTCGGTTGTTAAGACCGGGCGCAGAGCGAGAAAATCGTCGGCCGGATACGATCTGACTCATCTGCTCGTCGGTTCGGAAGGAACACTCGGCGTCATAACCGATTTGACTCTGCGTCTGCACGGTATACCCGAGACAATTCTCTCCGCCGTCTGCCCGTTCGAAACGATCGAGGGCGCCTGCAATGCAACCATCACCGCGATCCAATTCGGGCTTGGGCTGGCGCGCATCGAGCTGCTCGACGCTTTACAGATCAAAGCATCGAATGATCACTCGGATCTGTCGCTGGAGGAGAAACCGACTCTGTTTCTGGAGTTCCACGGTACGCCCGCGGCGGCCCGTGAACAGGTCGAAGCATTTGCCGGTATCGCCGCGGAAAACGGCGGCGGAAAATTCGAATGGGCGGAGCGCGCCGAGGATCGTAACCGGCTCTGGGAAGCGCGTCACGACGCCTATTGGGCGGCGCGCGCCTTCCGTCCGGGCGCCGACGTGATCGCAACCGATGTCTGTGTGCCAATATCGCGTCTGGCCGAATGCGTTGAGGAGACCCATGACGACATTCGCGAGATGGGACTGGTTGCGCCCGTCGTCGGCCATGTCGGCGACGGCAATTTCCACGTTCTTCCCCTTATCGACATGGACAATGAGGTTGAGGTAGCAGCTGCCGGAAAGTTTCTTGAACGGCTGGTGGAGCGGGCGCTGGCCATGGATGGCACCTGTACCGGCGAACATGGCGTGGGATCGGGGAAGATGCACTATCTTCGCGCTGAACACGGGACTGGCGTCGACGTCATGGCCGCCATAAAAAGAACGCTCGATCCGCAGAATATTCTCAATCCCGGAAAGATTATCGATTTAGGATGAAACAGGACTGTCACCGGGCCGCGAACATGTCGGGGGACGATTGCGCGAACAGGGCCGGCGCGCGAAGGGTCATTTGCCCATGAACAATATTCTGCTGTTTATCGCCGCGCTGCTTGTATTGGCGCTCAGCAGCCTGTTCGCCGCGCCCTACTTCGTCGATTGGAATGACTATCGGCATGTATTCGAGGAACAGACCTCCCGGCTGATCGGCCGCAAGGTCAATGTCGGTGGCGATGTATCGCTGACATTTTTGCCCGCGCCTGTCCTTCGATTCGAGAATATTAATGTTGCCGATGAGGAGGGCGCATTTGAAACGCCGTTCCTGTCCGCCCGTTCCTTCACGGTCTGGTTGTCGGTGCCGCCCCTGTTGCGCGGCGCCATAGAGGCCCGGGAGGTTGAGCTGGATCAGCCCGTTCTCAATCTGAGAATTGGTACCGATGGCACCGGCAACTGGCGCGATGTGGGACGGCCTGATGTCGCGCTACCGTTCATTCCGCGATCGGTGGCGCTCGATTCGGTCAAGATTTCCGATGCGACGGTCGGTCTCGCGCGGGGCGCCGACGAGCCCTATGTCGTGCTCGATCATTTTGACGGTGAACTGTCCGTCCGTTCACTCCAGGGTCCGTATAAATTTTCCGGAACATTCGAGACTGGTGGTGACACAAGCGAAGTGCGGTTTTCCACTGGCCGCCGCGAGGGTGAGGGAGCGGTTCGCCTGAAAGCGGTGGTGGAGAATGCCGCAGGGCGCCAATTCTATCAGGTCGACGGCGATCTCTCGGGCCTCGATGCCGTGCCCCGCTTTGAGGGTGGATTCGTTGCCCGCTTCCGCGATCAATCGGAGCCGGCGGACAACGACACTGAAAATAGTCCCGCCGCGCCGTCCGCGCCCGTCGCGGTGAAGGCGCGGATTGATGCCGGCCTGGAGCGTGCCAGCTTTGCCGATCTGGAGATAACGGTCAGCCGCTCCGATAAGCCCCAAACCATTACCGGCAGTGTTAATGTCGCCTACAGCGAAGGTTTTGCCGTCGATGGCGAGCTGTCTTCGCGCTGGGTGGATCTCGACTTGCTGACCGGAAGCAAGCCCGCCGCCGGACCGGCCAATGCGCTCGGTGTGATCGCGGACGCGGTCATTTCGTCAACGGTATTTGCGAAAAAAAGTCATTTCAAGCTGGCATTCGAGCAGGCTGTTCTGGCGGGCGATCTGCTCGCCGGCGTCAAAGCTGAAGTGGAAAGCGAGGGGGATGCCGTCACGCTCCGGGAGTTCTCCGCACAGCTTCCCGGTGAAAGTTCAGTATCGGTCAGCGGGCGGCTGGCGGCCCGCGACGGGGCACCGTGGTTCGAGGGCCCGGTCGCCATCAGTGGCGAAAAACCCAATCGATTGCTGGCCTGGGCGGGTTTTCCAATGCAGCAGATGATCGCCGCGCGGGAAGGGGGGTTTGCGCTCAAGGGTTCTCTTTCCGTAGCACCCGGTTCGATTGTCCTGGAGGAGAGCACGGGACAATTATTCAGATCCCGGTTCTCCGGTGCATTTCGTTACAGTTCCGTCGGTCGCCGCCTGTTCGAACTGACGCTCAAGAGCGAACGGCTGGATATTTCACGTATCACCGGGCCCGAGGCGAAATCAGTTTCCCTGCCCTGGCTGCTGAGCTTCCTGTCGAGCCAGCAGAGCGAGGATGCCGCGAAAGGACCGCTCGCCGATCTCGAAGGGGCGGAAGCCCGTATCGATCTCGATATCGGCGCATTGACGCTTCCGGGGTTGGGCGAGAGTAGCCTGACCGCCGGACTGCATCTCGCCGGCACGGACATTGACATCCGCAAGTTGAAGCTGCGCTCCGACACGGGCCTCGAATTGCAGGCCAGCGGCAGCCTGACCGATCTTCACCAGAAGCCGCGAGGCAACATCACGATCGCCGCCGATGCCGCTAGCGCCGATGGGGTAAAGGCCCTCGCGAAACTTCTGGATCTAAATCGGATCGTCACACTCGACGGCGAGCAGCTTCAGGCGCTCGCGCCGGCGCAATTGACCGCAGCCATCCGGTCGGCCGGAGAGGCGCAAACGGGGCTTGCCGTCCATATGGCCGGCGCATTGGGGGGGAGCGATCTCATTTTCGATCTCAGCCTTGATGGCGCATTGGCCAAATGGCGAGACGGCAAGATCAAACTCGATGCGGCGGTCAGCAACAGCTCTGGCCATCATTTGCTGGGGCAGGTCATGCGACGCGTTCCGGACAATGATCCGGCGCGCTTCCTGGATGAACCGGGAAAGCTCTATCTTGCCATGTCCGGCATTCCGGCCACTGGCTTGAAGACAAACGCCGACATTCGCGCCGCTGGCATTGCCTGGCGGACGCAAGGAACGCTTACGGTGGCGGAGTCCGGGTTTACGTTCGCTGGAAAAGGCGATCTTGAAGCAAAAGATGGGATGGCGTTGTTGGTGCTGGGTGGCATGCACGTGGCGCCGGGCCGGTCCGGCAGTCGGGTGAAGCTGAGCAGCTGGGTTGAATCTTCCGGCGGCGTCTATGAGTTCAACGATCTCGTTGGCAGCAGTGGGGCTGAGACATTCACCGGGTCGGCACGGTTCGATTTCTCGGAAACAAAACCGCGTATCGATCTGAATATCGAGGCAAGTTCGGCCTCTCTGCCCTTCATGCTCGAACCGCTGGTGATATGGGACGGGCCGTCCGGCGATCCGTTGGGCGTGGTCCGCGGCGTGTCGCGTACCGAAGGCTTCTGGGCGGAGGAAACGATCGATGCGGCGCTGCTTTCGTCCCTCGAGGGGAAATTGCGGTTCAAGGCCGCGGCGCTGCGCCTCGCCGGGCCTCTTACGCTCGCTCAGGGGTTAGTCGAGGCGAATATCGAGGATGGCGTCCTCGAAATCGCCAAGCTGCAGGGTATGCTGTTCGGCGGCGCCCTCAAGGCCGAGGCGCGTCTCGCCGCCCAGGCGAGCAGTCTGTCCTTCACCGCGAAGGCCGCCGTTTCGGGCATGCGCCTTGAGACAATCGTCCCTGGCGAGAATAGCGGGTCACTGGCCACAGGCCCGGTCGACCTGGAACTGAAGCTGCGGGGATCCGGCCTCTCTCCGCATGGACTTGCCGCCGGGCTCAATGGCGAGGGGGAGCTGAATTTCGAAAGCGGCGAAATAACCGGATTTGCGCCGCATGCTCCGAAATTGGCGGCTGCGGATGTTGGTGCAAAGGACGAAGCGGGCCCCGTAAACGAAAAAGAGTTGATGCTGGCTGTAAAGCGCCATCTGGAAGCGGCGCCATTCGGCTACCGGCCGTTCAAGGCCGGTATCGCAATACGCAATGGCGTTGCCCGGATCGAAAGGGCAGGCCTCGAAAGCCCCGGCGGCAGCGCGGCCGTCACGACATTTTTTGAAATTCCAACTCTGAAACTCGATAGTGAATGGGTGCTGTCCTCCGATGGCGGCGATGCGGAAGAGGGCCAGCATATTACGCTTACCTTTGCCGGGACGCTGGCCGAACTCGGCCGTCTTGCTCCCGACATCGACACTCAAGCCTTGCAGCGCCATGTCACGATCCGCCGAATGGAACAGGATGTCGAACGGCTGGAGCGGCTGGAGGTTCCCGGAGGACAAAAGGCGGAGCCTGAAAAAGCACGCACCGACCAGAACAAGCCCGATGCCGGCCAAGCGCCGCCGCCCTCACCAGTTGCAGCCGTGCCGCCCGCCGCAGAGCCCGCGCCGGCTCCTGAACAACCACCGGCTGCCGCGGTGCCGAAAGAAGCGGTGCCGCCGTTGCCCACGCCGCGCCCGGCGCATGTGCCAAGGGAAAATGCAGTCATCTCAAAACCCTTGC
>JAJFHO010000034.1 GCA_021775575.1 Hyphomicrobiales bacterium | reverse complement strand
CCAGCCTAGTTTAGTATGTAGCTCTTTTAAGCCTTCCTCAGTCTCAGGGATCTTGTTTCTATCTCCAAGCATCCCCTCTAAGTTTAAATGTGTTTTTAAGAGGCTATCAGGAACAGACACCATCTTAGTATCTTCCTCTTGAGTAAAACGAGACCAAGTTTTTGCCTCGCGCACATCTTCAGGAAGTTCATTTATCCAAGCGCGGCTTTCATCAGCCGCCTCACCTGCTTCTTGGTTAACTAATCCATCCGTCAACTGTTCCGCTGGTTCCTGTTCCGTCATGTCCGGCTGCATTGTATCTGTCATTCTGTTCCCCTTGTTTAATTGCGTTCATTAATAAATCGAGCCCGTGGCCATGCAGGGCTAAAATGCTTCTTGCTAAATCTTGCTTGCCCATAGCTTTAGCAAGTTCAATGGGATCATTGCTTTCATGCTCCCCAAACAATCCTGAAAGCCTGCAAATATCTCTCAACACCCTTTGACCTGCTTCGCTTGTAAATACCTCACGATAATCAAGCATCATTTGACGCTGATACTTTTCTTCTTCTGTCATTGAACATTCACCCCTGCATCACCCATTTGTTGCATTAATTGATCTAATAGAGCCGGGTCCATGCCTTGCGCGGCTTCTCCAGCCACTTGCGCGCCCTCTACAGTTGCAGGAAGGTTTGCCCCTGCTTGTGAGAGCTGGTTAATAGCTTGAGCCCCTTGTAAAGCTGGTTGCGCCATCTGAGCCATTTGCATTTGTTGTTGCTGGTCTGCTGCTGCTTGCATCTGTTCATCACTTGCAGATAAATCTGGATCAAGATTAAGAAGCTTAGCAAAGTGTTTTGCCACGTTTTCAAGTGGGTATTGCTCAAAGAATGCTGCCGCTGTTTCTGGTGCTTCAAGATAAACACCAAGGCTTGCTACGAACTGTTGCCATGTATCAATCTCAACCGCTCTTTGTGCTTGCGCAATTGGAGAAACATATTGAACTGTGAAATCTTTACCTATGAGCTGTTCAGGAGCTGGCGGTAAATGCCCCAAGCGATATAGAAGCCCATAGACACGCGCAACAAGCGGCCCTAGTAGTTCAGACTCCAAGCGGCCTAACATTGGTCCCAGCAACCGCATGCGCTCTTGTGTGCGCTGCATAACCTCTGTTGCTGTCATCTTTGCGTCAGAGACAAATTGAAGCTGATCAACATGGAACATATTCATGATGCGTGTTTCCAGCATCTTAATGTCTTCCATGCCATATTGAAGCTGACCAGCAAACGGTAATGGCATCATTAAATCTTTAGGATTGCCGCGTACTTTGTTGATGCCGCCTGGGATAAGCTTAAGTGGGTTGATATAGCCGTTGTCATTCATAAACATGGGTGGATCAACAGCCTTTTGACCGGCCTTAATGATTGTTAGCTCTTTAGCTTGCAACATGTTTAAATCAGGCAAAGCCAACATACCGCGTCCACGTCCATAAACTTCACCAGAGACTTTTGCGGCTCTTGCAATAGAATACGGCATTTCGGGATAGCCGCCTTCTTCTAAAATATGTTTGTGCGCATGCTCAAAGTAGACAGAGGCAATATCCATGTTTTGAGGCGTGTCTGAGCCGTATTTATTGTTAAACTCTTCGCGTGGGAAAATAGCATGAATGATTTTAACCTTCTCATCCTGCTTTTCACCTTCTTTAAATTTCTTTCGAGTGTCTTCAGACACACCGTCAATGCCCCACTCTTGCACGCACTGTCTTACTGTCCATGTGAACTGCCTGTAAACAGTGTCAATCAACCCTCTGTTACTCTCTGCAACCACCATGTTAGAGAGTGTGCGACTTTCAAAGGTGAGGTGTTCCCCCTTCTCATCCCAATCAACATAAAGGCCGCTCATTCCAAACGCGCCAAGATCAAGATAGTTTTCATGTAGCGCCGTGATTAAATTCGTGCCAGGCGCATACATGCGAGACCACATAATCTCTTCAACGTCGCTAAGATATTTCTTAATCTCAGGGTCTTCATTGTCACGTGGGTCAGCCATAGAAAGACCAAACCATTTCGCGCTTGGGTTAGTCGCAAAACCATGCAGCCCAGCCGCATGCATTTCATTTGACCAAACACCAATGGAGTTTAAAAGCTTTTGCTGTCTCTTTGTGCCTGGTGTTTCTTCACCTACAAAACCCGTTTTACGGGGGATCACAACGCGGGAAACTTCTTCGCAATGACTTTCCCAATTTGCACGCTCTGTATCACTTTTTAGGCTATCATAGCGCTTGCATAATTGTTCTGCTTTCATATTAAGCGCCTAGCTTTGCTTTAGAAACCGTTGGATCACCAGCCCCTTGAAGGCCGGTTAGAACTGTTGACTTGCGACCAGAAGCCTGGCGGCGTCTTGCGTCTCTTTGGCTATCTTGAATTGATGCACCTTTTGCTTCGCGCTCACTTGGTGGTGCTTTTGGCTGCGTTGGCGCTGGCGCTGGTGGTGGTGATCCTCCTCCGCACATGATTAAATCCCTTCCTGTGTGAGCATGGTTGCACCTTGATGCGGCGTGCCAGCTCGTTTATGTCTTGCTACTCTCGAACTTCTCTCAACGCCTTCTGTCGGCTTCACAGCAACAAGGTTCGTTGTTGGTTGAGGTGTTGGCTTTTCTGCTGGTGATGATGATTTTGAACCGCACATTACATTCCCCCTTCAGTCAGCATTGTCGCTGTTTTCTTAGGCTTAGGCGTGTGCCGCGCTGCTGTTGATTGGCGTTGTTTGTCTGGTGATGCGGTAGCTTGTTGTACTGGCGCCTTTGTCTGTTGCTCAGGTGGTGTGCTTGAGCCTTTAGATCCTCCAAAACACATGATCATTATCCTTCTTGGGTGAGCATCGTTGCTGATTGGCGCTTAGGCTGCTGGCGTGTTGCGCGTCGCTTTGTTTGCTTGTCAGCCTTGGCTGGTGTGCTATTAAACGTCACTGAGCCCTCATGAGGTGTCAAAGGCTCTGGACTGTTGCTTTTTGATCCACACATGGCTCAATTTCCTTTGTGTTGTAAGGCGCCCATTCAGGCGAGTTCATCCAGCTCACATCATCTCTTAACCAGACATATCTGTAATAAGTCTCGCCGTTCTTGCCGTAATGAGGCATCACGCTTTCACGCTTGCCGTTCATGCGCTCCATCCATGCATGGGCTTCTGTATGATGTTCTGAGCTATCGGCTTGCATGCGCATGGTGCCGTGTTCTCGTATGACTTCACGGGCGATCTTGCGAAGCTCTCTCATTACTGGATAAGCAGCCGCTTTCCAGTCATCTGTTCCAAAGGCAAAGACGCGGTAATTCATATGTCCTGAGAATTCTGGGTGGACGCCGCATACAGCAGCAGGTATTCCATTCACCCATATGAGTTTGCCTTGCCCAGCATTACAGGCCCACATAGTTTGCTGTGCTAATACAAGCGGGTTTTCATGGTGGCAGAGCGGGTAAATCTCTTGTGCATCGCACTCTCTGAGGTTGCGGCAAATATGATAAAGTGCCACCTGGTTAACAGGTTTGACCGTTACCACGGGCTGTATTCCTCAACTTCTTCAGGTTGAGGGCTTCCATAGTCATAGATGTCATACTCAACAACAGCTACATCACGCCGTTGCTTAGATTTGCGAACATCAAACAAGTTTACGGCTAATTCTCTAAACGCATCGGCGCTATGACTAGACCAATCATGAAGCGGCTTGGCTCCAAAGACGTTCTTTTCCTCGTTAAGCTCTGTTCTATATTGCTGGAGAGCTTCAATTCCATCCTGACACTTCACTGCATCAAACACGCATTTAGGAAGCATTGTCCTAACTGCGTTGATACCATCAGCAACAGGGAGTTTTGAACCTGGTCGAATTGGCCTCAAACCAACCTTTTCGCACTGCTCGCGCCTTGTTGTTGCCGTGCTGATCTCTCGTGTTTCCACATCATGCGGCATATAATGCTCAGCATAGGCATAAGGCATTTCTTTGATGCGCTTGGCAATTTCAATAAGCGCAACGTTGCGTGTTTCGTAATGGTCAATAATGCGAATTTCAGCGCCCATGATTTGGGCAAACCAGACGGCTGTACTGTCATCAAGGCCAAGATCCCACGCCGTATAAACAGGCTCGCTAGGGTCATACGGTACGCTTGTGATCCTGCCCTGCTTCTCTGCTTCAAAAAGAAGTTTAGCATAGTAAGCGCCTTCAGTTACGATCTCATAGTTACCACCCCACACATGATCAGCCATTTCAGGGTCACGGGCATAGTCTTGGTTCATTTCAGCTTTTAAAACATCAGGAAACCAAGGGTTATCTTGCCAGCCTACAGGCACAACGCAACTATCTTCAGGCGGTGTTGGCCCTCTTAGTAATTCGTCAACCGCATCACGCTTGTGTCTTGGGTTCCATGAAAACCACAATTCAGAGCCTGGCTTTCTTATTGTAGGCCTAAGTAATCTAAGAGAGACATGAGACAAGCTTTGGGCTTCCTCAACCCAAGCAATATCAAAACCCTCAAGCGATTTAATGCTTTCAGCTGAATATGACTGCATACCTTTAAAAACGATAAGTGAGCCGTTCTTGCCTCTAACCTCAGCGTCTAAAACCTGAAAGAAGTCACCAAGCCCAAACTTTTCAATCTTATCCGCTATTAACTGACGTACAGATTCACGTAGTGAATTTTGAACCTCACGAATACAAACAGCCCTTGTTGTCTTGGAAAAGCAACGCAACACCATTTGCTCAGCATAGAAATGAGACTTAGCGCCTCCACGCCCTCCATAAGCGCCCTTATATCGAGCTGGCTTAATTAAAGGCTGTAGCGCTTCAGGCACTTCAATTCTTAGCTTTGACAACTACGACTTCAATCTTGTCAGGAAACAGCTTGGTGCCATCTTCATTCATAACGGCTTGCGCAGGCTTGCCATAAGCACGATCTAAAATATCGTTTGCCGCGGCTCTTTGTGTGGCCGCCGGCACGTCTTTGCCGTTCATAAGTTCCTTTAGCTTTTTTATTGCATCTGGTGCATGTTTTTGAGCTAAAGCTTTGATTTCAGCAGTCGCTTTATTTTTCTGACCAGGCTTTCTTCCAGCGCCTGCTCTCTTACCTCCTGTTCCTGCCATTGATTAATACCCCTATAAATTGATTTCTATTGATTTAATATCAGCACGGGAACAAGGTGGAAGAACGCTAGAAGCCCAGCAGCTACAGAAGACAATACAAGCGCGATTTGCGTATGCGCTGGCATCCAATGCCGGCCCCATTCCTCCTCTTGCGCAACAAACTCTGCTGCATAAGCAAAGCCCATGGCCATGATTGAAAGTAGAACCGTTAGTTTTTGGTCATAAAAAAAGCCCGCAGATGCGAGCGTAATTAGTGATAAAGCTCCATAGAGCCATATACCTGGTAATCTCATTTTAGCCCTCCTTTCTTTTTCAAATGTTGAGCAAGACTTAAATACAAGTCCATTGCTACGTGATCGCCTAAATTTGCTTGGGTTGATAAATAATTTATCTTTTCGTTTAAATCCCAAAATTCACGGATTTGCTGCTTAGTGTAGCCATTCTCTTTAGCGAACTTTAAAACTTTTCTCACTGATGAAATGCCCCATGATGTCGGGGTATGTTTGCGCGGGGTTTTGAAAGGTTCGCCTGCCATAATGCGTTTCATTCGGTTGGCGGCTATTACTTCCTCCTCACGCTGTTTTCTACCTGATGGCACGTCTAAGTATGTAACAGGGATACTGTACTTATCCATAAGATCCACTAGTGTCTCTACATCTTCTTTTGATTTTTCTTTTTTATTTTTAAGTCTCTCAAGCTTTTTTGCATCTTCATCAGCTTCAGTTTTGTTTTCTTTTGTCATAACTGCCCTGCTTATATATCAGCCCACAACACACCATAGCGCTATGTTTTACGATTGCTTCTGTATAGGTTCGCTAGAGTTAGATTTTAGTTTGAAACTGTGAAACGCATTCTAAGAATTGTTTTTCTATTTCTTCAACAGATAGGTTTGACCTGACTTCAGGGTGTAACTCTTCGAATGCATCCATCTTTTTTAGAAGATCACCAATTTCATCATCATAAGCCTCGTCAATACACCCATGCGTCAAACGCTCAAGATGTGACAATGCTTTTGAGTAATCTTCTTTGTTTTGTATATTCATTTATTTCCCCTAATAGTCTCCAGAAGGGCGGAGCAAGTGCTAACGCCGGCGGGGAGGCAGCCGATAGTATTGCTCTAGGTAGGGCAGTACACCCCTCTGAAGCTCTTTAAATTAAATTGTTAAGTGAATTAATGACCTGTGCGTAAATCGCTCGTATCTAGTAGCTTTCTAGATAACTCTTAGCGCGATCAAGAGGCGCAGGCCGTGATTAGTCCCCACCCTATGGGCAAAATAGTGGGGTTAACATCTAGTGTTAGCAGCAATGCTGCAGTCGGTTTGCCGTCCCTCTGCATACACTAGACGGTATGGAAATACTGCGCAGCTAAATCAGAAGTTAATTTTTAGTAAAACCTATGTGACATGCTCTCACCAATTAACAATTTTGTGGATTCGACTCAATTGGTTAGCTGCTGTATATAGAAAAGGGTGTCACAGTTGTAGCTGTGGCACCCTTAAGACAATCGGGGAAGGCATCCCCAAGCTTGTCTGTAAACACCTGTATCTTGGCGCGTTCCTGCCTAAATTTCAAGCCCAAGGTGCCTTCCCCTCCCAATTCAAAGGAGAATTGTGATGGGAAAATCTCGTAAAATCGGCCGTAGCGCCAAAACTGGACGTTACACCACTGTAAAAAAAGCAGAACGCTATAAAAACACACATGTTGTGGAAACTATTAAACCTAAGAAATAGGCCTCTGGGACTGTTGCGTTGGTTTACTGGCGCAACAGTTCTACCTATACGATATTTCCGTAAAACTGAGTTTTACACTTCAAGGTGAAAAACATGGAATAATCCCATGATTAGCAATGTGCATTTTTTGCACAGTGTTAGTTCATATAAGAAACCCCACCGCCTAAA
>JAJFHO010000033.1 GCA_021775575.1 Hyphomicrobiales bacterium | reverse complement strand
GGGGGCCCTTCCCCCGCCGCTTTTTTTTGCGCCGTCGCGGGCGGTGACCAGGGCATTGATCACCCCAGGTTTCCAGGGGCGATAAAGAGCGACGGGCGAACGCTGTTTTAACCAGCCGTTAGCACTAACAAAACATAATCGCAGCCAGGAGACGCTGGTTGTCTCTGCTGATTGTTTCACTGCGCGGCTTTTCGTTGTCGTGCGCGCCGGCGCCAAATATTCCCGCCACTGACAGGCAGATTCGGGTCGAATTCGAACGAGGAACGCAAACCAATGGCGTTGAAAGTCGAAATCAAACCGGGCGAACGGATGATTATCGGGGACTCGGTGATCACCAATGACGGCAACCGGGCACGGCTTTACATCGAGGGCGAAGCACCGGTTCTGCGCGAAAAGGACATCCTGCGGCCGGACGACGCCGATACACCCTGCAAGAAAATCTACCTGATGGTGCAGATGATGTATCTCGCCGCCGATCCACGGCAACACCACGACCTGTATTTCACCATGCTCAAGGATGTCATGGCGGCGGCGCCCAGCATGTTGCCTCAAATAGAGGCAATCAATAACGGAATTTTAACGGGCTCATACTACAAAGCCCTAAAGCAAGCGAAGGCGCTTATCGCCTACGAAAAGGAGTTGATAGACAATGCAAAGTGCAGCTGAAGCCTACAGCAATACCGCCAAGGTCGCGGTCGAACCGCGCCAACTGGAAGCCACGTTGCTGCTCAAGGCTGCCTCTCAGCTCCAGTCCTTGCAGGATAATTGGGGTCCGGCCAACGCCGAGCTGGATACAGCACTGCTCTATAATCGCCGGCTCTGGACGGTCTTCCTCACTTCGGTTACCGGGGAAGAAAGCAGCCTTCCCCTGGAAATCAGAAACAATATCGCGTCGCTTGGCGCTTTTATCCTGAAGCACACGCTGGAGGTCCAGGCTGAGCCGGCGCCGGAGAAGCTGGAAGCGCTGATCAATATCAACAGGGAAATCGCGGCCGGCCTTCAAAACGCGGCATAGCCGAGTTCCCCCACACCACACGCCCCTGGCGTGGACAAAAAAAACGCTGCCCCGCTTATTAAGCCGGGCAGCGTTTTCTTTTTCAGGAGCATTGCTGTTGAAGCGCCCTCACCGGGGTCATTGGTGGCGCGCGAACAGGACTAGAAGAAATTCACGAGCGATAGACGGCCCAGGCTGGAGGAGACGGCCAAACTGGCCTCGATACGTCCCTGAAGAGCCAATATCGCGGCGCTGACCTCAAACAGGTCGGCATTTTCCTCCTCGCCGATAAACCCTTCAAGTAACGCCTCGTTGGCCTTGTGCCGTTCATTTGCCCGGCCCAGCGTGGTTTTGGCGACCGCGATCTCGGTGATGATGTCGTCGGGGGACTGAGAGCTCCCGGGGAATGACAGCCGCGCTGTGGCGCGCAGTTTCAACTCGCTGTAGCGATCGCTCCCATTGACGTCATTCGCGTTGAATGTCTCGACAGCGATGGCCGCGATGTTCTTCACCACCGAACGCAAGGCTTCTTCGTTCGCCCGCGCGCCATGAGCGACAATTATCGCGTCATCGCCCTTGGCAAGCTGACTGCTGCGGGCCGAAGTCGCGGAGTCCTCGCCCTGGTACCAGAAGACGGTGTCGCTCACCGTGGCATTCTGAAGCGCGGTCGCGGTGTTGAATGGCGGTCCGTTCACCCGCTGCGGCGGGTTGGCGGCGTCGAAGTCAAAGAAATTGTCAGAAGCCGCGAACAGCGACGCCGCGCTCAAGGAACGCTGCGCTTCTGTTTCAATCGATGTTGTAAGCAGGGCCTGGAAATTGGCAGCAGTCGCATTTTCATCGGCGCCAATGAGAAAGTCCCCGGTCCCGAGCGGACCGGCAGCCCGGGCGGTCAACGTCATTTCATGCGTCGTTCCGTCGGGCAGACCAAGCGTCAGGCGTATGGTGTCGCCATCATTGGGAAGTGTCGCGGTGAACTGTACATTCACCGACGCGGGCGCGCCAGCGGGGCCCGTCACGGTCGTGCCGGTGAGAGTCGACGTGGCGGCGGACAGCTTGAAGCCGAACGGACTGCCGGCCGCATCCTCGGCTATAGTTCCCGACGCGGTCGGATTCGTGGTCGCACCGGCGGTAAGCCCGGCCAGCGCCGCGGCGCCCGCATCGATATCGGTAATTGTGATCGTATCGGTCGCGTTGCTCGCGGTGAGCTGGAGCTGGTTGCCGCCCACGATGGTGGCGACATTGGCGCCGAAAGCCGCGTCTATCGCCGCTTCGAGCGCGGCCAGCGTATCCAGCCCGCCATCGGAAATATCGAAATTCTGGGGGTTGCCGCCGATGTCGATCGTTACCTGGGCCGCCAGCGCGCCGCCGATGTCGCCCGGGGTCGCGACCACGCCGCCGGTCACGGAGGCTTCCGGCCCGGTAAGAACCAGCCGTCCCCGCGCGTCGGCGCCGAGATCGGCCTGCCGCCTTTCCGATACGATCTGCTTGAAGCCGGCCCGCGAACCGCTGCCTTCGATAAAATCTTTCACAGGCACAACAGGCGGCTGTTCGATCGCCCGGCCGGCAAACAGATGGCGGTCGCCAATATTGGTGTTGAGCAGCCCAACGATTTCGTCCAGCCGCGAATTGACTTCCGTCTGATAGACGGTCTGGCCAGTGGAATTGAGTTCAAACCCGACCTCGTGGGCATCGGATTTCGTCTCCGACGCAATGGTGCGGACCCTTTCCAGGCTCAGCAGCATCACGTCCAGCCGTATGTCGGTCTGGGTAATCGTATCCTGGTAGGAGCCGATCTGCGAAAGCTCGGAGCGCATGGACAGGATCTGGCTCCTTGCATTTCCCAGATCGCCATAGGTGTTGACTTTCCTGCCCGTCGCAAGCTGCTGCTGCAGCTGCGAGAGCAAATCGCGCGACTCCGTTATGGAGCGGTTCAACCCAAGTGTCGGCGAAAGGAGGGAAATAGCCATTCAGGCACCTCTAGAAAGCGCGGAAAAGAGCATCGAGCATTTCGTCGACCGCCTGGATAATGCGGGCGTTGGCCGCGAACGTGTTCTGCAGCTCGATCAAAGCGGACAGTTCTTCGTTGATGTCGACCGCGGTCTGCGAGTTGAATTTCTCGCTAAGCGACGTCACGATAATGTCCTTTGCCGCATATTCCCGGGCGGCGTCGCCGGCCTGCCCGCTCTGCATAGAGACGATGCGCTCGAGGAAGCTGCCAACATCTGTCGTGAACGGGGTCTGCACCTGGCCGATACCGCTGGCGGGGGAAAAGGTGAAGGACTGTGTCGTCATGCGATTCAGCAATTCGAACGGCCGCGCGGTATCGCCAAGCGGCGTCTGCGGCGATGTCGAATGGCGCACGAGCAGTTCATTATTCTGGACGATCTGGCTGTTCACCGAAATGCGGGCCGCAAAACCGAGCTTCTGCCCACCGAACCCCAACGCACCGGTATAGGCGGGCGGTGATTTGCCGCCATCGACAAATAGCGGGAGCTGGTTGCCGTCATCCTGCAGCGCCGTGCTGGTTATTGCCGCGGATGCGGTATTGATCGCGGTGGTATCGCCAACCCCGGTGTCGTCGAGGAAACGCAATACCGTTCCACCGGGCGCGGAGACGGTTATACCGTTGCCGAGCACGCCGGCGGCATCGAGAGCCGTATTCAGCGTGGCCGCGACCGAGGCCAGGCCGCCTGAGAAATCCACACCGATCACGATGTCATTGGGATCGGGCGTGGCGGTGTTGGACAGCGGCAATATGGAGGTGTCGTCAACACGCATGATCGTCACTTGCTGCGTGGTGCCCGGCGGCGTCGTCGTGTAGTTGAGCGAGATCGTATTGCCCGCCAGCAGGCCCGCCGTATCGACATCAAATCCCAGCTGCGTGCCCGCCGTCGCCGCCGTTCCGGCGACGGTCTTGGTGGACAGCGAAAGCGCCATACCATGAGCGAGTTCGTCCAGTTGCGCCTGCGCTTCGACCAGAGTGGTGTCGCGCAGCTCGATCAGGGCGCCTATCCGCCCGGAGTCAAGAATGCCGTTGCGGATGAGATCGATTTGAAATCCGTTGGAGGAGGAAACTTTTATCGTGCCCACGCCGCGGTCGGCGTCGACGGCGGAATAAAGCGAGTTGGCCGTGATATCGCCGTGATGATCGAACTGCAGCTGGATCGGAATGCCCTCCAGAAGCGCATTGCCGCTCTTCGTGAAAATGGAGACCGAACCGTCCTGCCCCTCGACCGTGCGGATTTCGAGAAGATCGGCGATCTGGTCGATAAACTTGTCGCGCTCATCGAGAAGATCGGCCGGCGGCACGCCGCGGCTCGATTGAACGCCGAGCGTCTGATTAATCTTGCTGAGCTGCGCCAGCGCTTCGTTGACGTCGGTAACCGACTGCGCCAGCGAATTCTCCGCTGTCTGCCGGAGCGCCTGGATTTCCTCGGAAAGCTGCTGCAATTGCTGCGCGAGGATCTGTGCGTTCGAAACGACCTGCTCGCGCGACGAGAACAGCTCTGGCGTCCCGGTCAAATCCTGCAGCGAAGAAGTGAATTCGTTGAAAACCGAATCGAGCGCGGCAGGATTTCCAGGGTCCCCGAACAGCTGATCGATACGCTCCAGAAAGTCCCGCCGGACCTCGACATTACTCAACGCCGATTTTTCCGCCCACAGCCGCGCCTGCAGGAATTTGTCTACGGCGCGGGTTACTGTGGTTTCACGGACGCCAAAGCTTTCACTCCCGGAAATGACATTCTGTTGCCCGATGGTTTTCTTGGTATAGCCGGGCGTGTCCGCGTTGGCGACGTTACGCGCGACTATATCAAGGCTGGCCTCGGTAATTCTTAGCCCTGATCCGGCGATGCTCAGTATGCTGGAAAGACCCATCTCGTCCGCCTGTCGGCGATCTCGGGTTCGGGACCATCATGCTGTTGTTGACGGTTCCGGTACCCGGTCGCGATTACTATCTGCTACCTGACCATATTCAGGGCTTCCTGAACCATCTCGTCGGCCGTGGAAATTATTCGCGTGTTAGCGGCATAGGCCTGCTGCGTGACGATCAGTTTGGTGAACTCATCGGCAATGTCCGTATTCGACCCTTCAAGCGCCGATCCGACGACACTGCCGAGCGATCCGATGATCGGCGCACCCGAAGCAGGTGTTGCCCGGAAGGCGCCGCCGTCGGTCTTCTGGAGCCCGCCGTCACCGTTGAAACTGGCCAGGGAAATTTCGGCGAGATCGACAGCGCGGCCGTTGGTATAGCTGGCCACGACGCGGCCCTCCTCCGACACCGTGATGCCGACCAACTCGCCGGCGGCAAAGCCGTCCTGGTTGATATCGGTGACTTTAGCCACGCCGTTGGGGTCGGCAAACTGGGTGATACCCTTCGAGCCATGATCCAGCGTGATGTTGCCGAGATTGATGCCATTGACAGTGAGAGCCGTAATCGTCGAGGACGTGATGGCCGGGCTCAGCTGCCCGTTGGCGCCAAAGATATAATCGACACCGATATTCCTCCAGGCCGGCGTCGTGCCCGTCCCGTTGCTGTCGGTCAAATAAAACAGGTTCCACGTGTCGGACGTGCTGGCGCCGGGTGAAAAGGTATTGGCGGTTAGCCCGAGGCCGGCCACCGTGTCGGCATCGCCGCCGACTGTGAACGGCGTGACATAGTTGTCGCCGGTTATCGAAAGCGCGCCGCCCACATTGGAGGCCGTAATCGCGCCATTCAGCGTCGCCGTGCCATTGATCGCGTTGACAAGGTCGGTGAGCGTGTTCACCTCACCGCCGCCCGTACCGATTGTGAAGTTGTATCCCGTACCGCCGACCGTGATTGTCAGCGTGTCACTCGTATTGGTGCCGTCGTTATAAGTGCCGCCCAGGCCCGCGGCGAGATTGGCCGGGTTACCGATGACACTGCCTGTGTGGGTCGATCGGGTGATCGGCCCGTCGGTCTTGGCCCAGCGATACTGGACATTGACTGCCGCACCGGCCTGGTCGAAGGCGGTGATCGCGCCGCCGGCGATCGACTGATCGATGAACAGCGAGGATTCATTGGCCTGAATATATCCCGCACCGCCGACCGTCGGATCGACGGAGAAGGATGCCGGATTGATCAACTCGCTTCCTGGAATGGTCGCATTTGCATTCGCGGTCAGCGGAAAATCGGCAAGGTTCGCCCGATAGTCGATTTCCGTTGTTGCGGTCGCAGGAAGAAAGTCGTTCGAAATCCGGATCACCGTTGGCGATGAGCCCGACGGGTTACCGGTGGTCGGGTCGATGGGCAGACCGTTCAGAAAATAGCCGGCGGCATTTACGAGAAAGCCGTTCTGGTCGAATTCGAAATCGCCGCGGCGTGTATAGAGGTTCTCGCTTCCGAAGACCGGCAGGCCATCGATCGTATCGGTCTGGTCCGAGACAATGAAATAACCGTCGCCGTTGACGGCGATGTGAGTGGGCACTTCAGAGTTGGCGATATCGCCCTGAATCGTGTTGGTCGGACGCGAGAAGGCGTTCACCACACCGAGCGCCTGCTGCCGCGACGGGCTGTCCGGCACGAAGTCGGCGAATGAGGCGTCGCTTC
>JAJFHO010000032.1 GCA_021775575.1 Hyphomicrobiales bacterium | reverse complement strand
TTTATCAGAAGGGCCTGGCTGCGCTGGACGCTGGGACTTGGCGCGGCCTTCTATCTCGCCCTTGCCTTCGGCACGACCGACGTGAACTGGACGAGAGTCTGGGAGGGGCTGCCGAGAGGGACGCAGTTCATTGCGGCCTTCTTCCCGCCGGACTTTATCAGCCGCTGGGGCGAAATCGTCGACGGTATTTATGAAAGCTTGTGGATGACGGTCACGTCGACGGTTGTCGGCATTGCGATATCAATTCCGGTTGGACTGGGCGCGGCGCGCAATCTGGCGCCCACGCCGGTCTATTTTTTCTGCCGCGGCATTCTCGCCGTCTCGCGCAGTTTTCAGGAAGTCATCCTGGCGATCTTCTTTGTCAAACTGTTCGGCTTTGGGCCGTTTGCGGGCTTTGTGACGCTGTCCTTCGCCACCATAGGTTTTTACGGCAAGCTGCTCGCGGAAGATATCGAGGATATGGACCGGTCGCAGGCGGAGGCCGTGCGCGCCACCGGTGCGAGCTGGTTTCAGTGGCTGAATTACGGAGTGCAGCCGCAGGTGATGCCGAGAATGATCGGGCTCGGCCTCTACCGGTTTGACATCAATTTCAGGGAGTCGGCGGTGGTCGGCATTGTCGGCGGCGGCGGTATCGGCGCGACCCTGAATACAGCGTTTGACCGCTACGAATTCGACTCCGCCGCGGCAATCCTCCTGGTGATCATCGCGATTGTCATGGCCGTCGAATACACCTCCGGATTTGTCCGGAAATGGGTCCAGTGATGCCGGTACGCGAGCGCAGTGACGTTAAAGTCTGGCAGAGGCGCGAACCGCTGTCACAGATTGCCGTCTGGGCAGGATGGCTCGTCGTCGTGGCACTGTTCGTTTTTTGCTGGCAGCTCATCTCCAACAAGACCGTGTGGATTTTCGTGCTTGATGCGCACACCCAGGCTGGGGACCTTGGCGCCCGCATGATCCCGCCCAAATGGAGCTATATGGAGCGGCTGTGGCGGCCGGTTTGGGACACCATAAATATCGCGACGCTGGGGACGGTTCTGGCGCTCCTGCTCGCTGTCCCGACCGCCTTTTGCGCGGCCCGAAACACCACGCCCAGCGCGACCCTGGTTCGTCCGCTGGCGCTGTTCATCATCGTTTCCTCGCGCTCGATCAATTCGCTGATCTGGGCGCTGATGCTGGTGACCATCGTCGGACCCGGTGTTTTCGCCGGCATTATCGCCATCGGCCTGCGCTCGATCGGTTTCTGCGCCAAGCTTCTTTATGAGGCGATTGAGGAAATCGACGAGAGCCAGGTCGAGGCGGTCGCCGCAACCGGCGCGGGGCGGGCGCAGGTCATCGCCTATGGTGTCGTGCCGCAAATCATGCCGGCATTCGCCGGGATCTCCGTGTTCCGCTGGGACATCAATATCCGCGAGTCCACCGTCCTCGGCTTGGTCGGCGCGGGCGGTATCGGACTGCAGCTCAACGCCTCGATCATGAATCTCGCCTGGACCCAGGTGTCACTGATCCTGCTGGTGATCATCACAACGGTAATCGTCAGTGAAATGGTGTCCGCAAAAGTTCGGCACGCGATTATCTGACCGCCAATATCCGTTCGGCAATTTCGACAAATCCGGCGCCTCGTTCGGCGCGGGTGATCCACCGCGGAAGCGCCTCGCAACCCTCGATGTGATCCATGAGATTGGCGACGCCGACGGCGTTGGGAAAGAATGC
This sequence comes from Hyphomicrobiales bacterium, assembly GCA_021775575.1. GTDB lineage: Bacteria > Pseudomonadota > Alphaproteobacteria > Rhizobiales > Methyloligellaceae > JAJFHO01. The sequence continues at coordinate 42,574 of JAJFHO010000032.1, read as the reverse complement.
AAACATCGGTGCGTCATTGGGAGAATCTCCGGCGAAAGTGAACTTCTCCGGCACCGCATTCAAATCGAGCGAGAATTGATCCAGCAACAGGCGCTTCGTCATGGTCAGTTTGTCATATGCGCCGAACCAGCCATTGACGTGGATTGAACTGACCTTGGCCGTCGCGCCGTGCCTGGAAAAGACTGAAACAATGCGCCCGACCTGGTCTTGGGAGAGCGCGGCGACGTCCTCGCAATAGTCGATCGCCAGATCGCATTCGCGGTAACCCTGGTCGGCGGAAATGGCCGCGCCGGGAATTTCAGCCAGCACGTCCTTGGCTATGGCCTGGAGCCTTGTCCGGTTGAGTGCCCGCGCCTCGTCACAGTCGGCGAAGGCGCGGATCATGCGGCGCGACGCGTCGTCATAGCGGAAATAGAAGGCGCCATTCTCCCCGACCACCGCATCCACCGGCCACTGCCTGGCGATCATGTCGCACCAGCCGGCGGGACGCCCGGTGACCGGAATTACCAGCAATCCGGCGGCGCGCAGCCGTTGCATCGCCTCAAGCACATTGGCTCCGATCCGGCCATCAGTTGTCAGCGTGTCGTCGATATCGGTGAGAATTCCGGTCATGGCGCGCCACGCGCTATCCGGGCTTGATGATATTGGGCGTGGCCTGTCCAATTTCAGACTCCCGAGGAATATGCGGATCGCACATGGGGAAACCGGCTTGCGCGGCGTTCGGCCGCCGCCGCGACGATATTGCGTCAGGCGGGCCCTCCGCAATCCAAATCGCGCCGCCGCCGCTGCATCGTCGCGCGGTGCAGCGCCTTATCGACACAGTTTATGAGGTCATAACGAGAATATATTGCGAAAAAGTCTGTCTCCGCCCTGGTGTATGGTACACCAAGCCCGAACCCGCTACTTTGACGAACCGGGACAGGCAGTGGATCAACTGGTCGATCCCCTTTTGCCATAGGACCAGGATAACAAACAAACCAGGGATAATGAGATGGGCACTGTACGAAGTGATATTGACATTGCGCGCGACGCAAAGATGCAGCCGATTGGCGAGATCGCCGAAAAGGTCGGATTGCCGATGGATGCCATCCATGCGCATGGTCCCTGGAAAGCGAAAGTTTCTCTCAACCATATCGACACGCTTAAGTCACGCCCCGATGGCAAGCTGATCCTGGTTACGGCGATTACGCCGACACCGGCGGGCGAGGGAAAGACGACGACGACCGTCGGGCTCGGCGACGGCATGAATAGTATCGGCAAGAAGACGATGATCTGCGTGCGCGAACCTTCGCTGGGTCCCTGCTTCGGTATGAAGGGCGGGGCGGCCGGCGGCGGTTACGCCCAGGTGGTGCCGATGGAGGACATCAACCTTCACTTCACCGGTGATTTCCATGCTATCGGCGCGGCCCATAATCTGCTTTCCGCGCTGATCGACAATCACATTTACTGGGGCAATAAACTTGAGATCGACACACGCCGTGTCGCCTGGCGCCGTGTGGTCGATATGAACGACCGGGCTTTGCGTGAAATCGTCTGCAGCCTTGGCGGTGTGACCAACGGGTTCGCTCGTGAAACCGGTTTCGACATCACCGTTGCGTCTGAGGTCATGGCGATTTTCTGCCTTTCCACGGATCTCGCCGACCTGCAGCGGCGTCTTGCCAATATCGTTGTCGGTTACACGCGCAAGCGCGAGCCGATCCGCGCCAGCCAGCTCAAGGGCGAGGGGCCGATGACGGTTCTGCTCAAAGACGCGCTGATGCCCAACCTGGTGCAGACCCTGGAGAACAACCCCGCCTTTATCCATGGCGGCCCGTTCGCCAATATCGCCCATGGCTGCAATTCGGCTATCGCCACCAAGGCGGCGCTGAAAATGGCCGACTATGTCATCACCGAGGCCGGGTTTGGCGCCGATCTGGGTGCCGAGAAATTCTTCGATATCAAATGCCGCAAGGCTGGGCTCGATCCTTGCGCGACCGTTGTAGTTGCGACGGTGCGGGCGTTGAAGATGCATGGCGGCCTGGGTAAGAGCGAACTGGCCACTGAAGACGTCGGCGCGGTTGAGCGTGGATGTGTCAATCTTGCCCGCCATCTTGAAAATATCGCCAAATTCGGCGTGCCCACCGTGGTCGCCATCAATCGTTTCCCAACCGATACAGATGCTGAAATCGCCGCGGTCAGGGAAACCGCCGCGAGTTTCGGCGCGGAAGCCATAGAGGCCAATCACTGGGCGGACGGTTCAGCCGGAGTCCAGGAACTGGCCCATGCGGTTGCCGCGCTCGCCGACAGCGGCAAGAGCAATTTCAAGCCGGTTTACAGCGACGACATGGGGCTGTTTGAAAAGATCGAAACCATCTGCAAGGAACTCTATGGCGCCAGCGAGGCGATCGCCGACAAGAAGGTGCGCGATCAGCTCAAGGGCTGGGAGAAGCAGGGCCATGGCCATTTCCCGGTTTGCATGGCCAAGACCCAGTACAGCTTCTCAACCGACCCGCAGCTCAAGGGCGCGCCGAAAGGACATGCCGTGCCCGTTCGCGAGGTCAGATTGAGCGCGGGCGCGGAATTCATCGTCGCGATCTGCGGCGAGATCATGACCATGCCCGGCCTGCCCAGGGTTCCCGCCGCCGATAGTATCCGCATCGGCGAGAATGGCGAGATAGAAGGATTGTTCTAGGCTCCGGACCCATAAAAGGATTTGCGCAGGTTGCGTAGCGTGATTCAACGGCTGCGAAAGGAGACCGTTGACGAGCCATCGTTTTTTCTGGCTGACGAAGGATCAGTTCGCGAAGATCAAGTCGCGTACGCGGGGCGTCGCACGCGTCGACGACCGGCGTGCGATCTCGGGGATCATTCATATACTGAAGTCCGGAGCCCGGGCGACATTTCCTTTCAGCTAAGTAATTTGCGCCTGCAATTCTGCGAGCAGCTCGTCCATAATTGCGTAACCGCTTTCCCATCCTTTGCCCATGTTGCTCACGGCGCCAGCAAAACAGGCAATCTCGGCGTCGCTCGCCTTGAAAGGCGCCCAAGTCAGCCGCACCTTGGTCTTGGAGCCCTCATCCTCGAACGTCACGGTTGTTAAAAGGACGCGAGGCCAGTCCGGCATCTTTGGATTTGATATAGTGTTCCACTCCGAATCTGTAGAGGAGTGGTGGTGCCAGACGAGCCGTTCAAGCGGTTCTATTTCCTTGAAAACAACTTTGCTGAGCATGGAGTTTTCACCCCATTTCATCTCGTTCAGCCACATCCCACCAGGTTGCAAATCGAATTTGTGGATGATCGTTTCCACGCCTGGGCCGTACCAACGCGAGAGCAATTCAGGATCGGTCCAAGCGCGCCAGACCATTTCGCGGGGCGCATCGAATACTCGATCAAGAATGTACTCAGGTACTTCACTCATGGCCGGTTTCCTTCGCTTGCGTCTGTTTCATATGCATAAGGACGTCATCCAGCTGGTCAAAGCTCGTCCCCCAAAAAGCTCTAAATTCAGCTAACCAGTCGACAGCTGCCGCCAGATTTTCAGCCTTCAATCTCGCAGGGCGGCGTTGTTCGTCTATGTCTCGCTCAATCAACCCCGCCTGCTCGAGCACTTTCAGATGCCTCGAGACCGCTGGTTGACTTATTTCAAATGGTGCTGCGATCTCATTGACTGAAGCCTGACCATCGGCGAGCCGCGACAGTATTGCCCGGCGTGTAGGGTCGGCCAACGCGGCGAAAACAGCGTCGAGATTCGTTTGCGAATGTATATAACTATGTTGTTCCATAACAGATTAGTTATATTAAAATGCGATTGTGTCAACGGGTTTTTTTGCAAGCAAAATCCATTCGCAAATACAAACCCGGCTTGTCGGCCGCGCTCTACCGCGAACGCAACGCCATTGAGCGGTCATTCTGCAGGTTCAGGGGCTTCCGACGCGTGACAGACCGGTACGACAAATTCAGCCGAAACTTTCTCGCCGCTGTCCGTATCACCGCTACCATGTGCTGCCGGCTATAAGTCCGGAGCCTGGAGCAGGTTTAATGTATTCCGCGCAATTCTATTTGGAGACGGCCGTGAATACGCCGTCCCAGTTCTTTGCCGGAGGAGTGCGCCGGAATTCCTTGATGCGTTTCTCGTAGAGGTCGCACAATACTGACAGGTCAACGCCGAATTCGGGCTCTATTTTGCGGCACGCCCGGATTGATTTCATGGCGCCTGTCCAGTCGCGCTTGCGGTAGGCGGCGAGCATGGCGGCTACATTTTCCTGCGCCGCCTGATGCGCGCCGGTCCGGCTATCGCCGTCGCGCGCGCCGAGCACGGTGTAAATCACTTCCGGTTCAGTTTTGCCTTTCACCCGTATCGAGTCGATCTCCAAGGTTGCAACAGCGTCTTCAATAAGCTTGGCGGTCGCCTCGCCGATGATGATGTGCACGCCATAGATTTTCGACTGGCCCTCAAGCCGCGAGGCGAGGTTCACCGCGTCTCCGAGCACCGTATAATCGAAACGCACGTCGGACCCCATATTGCCGACAACGCATTCGCCGGTATTGATGCCGATTCCAACGGCAAGCCGGGCGAAAGACTTGCCCGCCTCGGCGGCTTCCTTTTGGCGCTCGGTATTGAGTGCGTCAAGCCGCTCAAGCATGGCCAGCGCGGCGCGGCAGGCATTGAGGGCATGGTCGGCGTCGTCGAGGGGCGCGTTCCAGAACGCCATGATGTTGTCGCCCATATATTTGTCGATTGTGCCGTTGCGTTCCAGGATTGCGTTGGACAGGGGCGTAAGCAGACGGTTGATCAGCACGGTCAAGCCCTGCGGGTCTTCCTTGAGGGCTTCGGAAATGGATGTGAAACCACGCACATCGGTGAACAGGATGGTCATTTCCCGCGTCTCGCCGCCAAGCACCAGCCGGCCGGGATCCTCGGCGAGCTGCTCGACGAGAGCAGGAGACAGATACTGGCCGAAGGCGTCCCGGACCTGCCGGCGTTCGGCTTCCTCACGCACATAATTGACCGACATCATCATCAGGAAAACGGCGATGCTCGAAACCAGCGGATAGCTGACGTCGAGCATGATTCCCTGCCTGGAAAAGAAATACCAGGACAGCCCGACGAGCAGGCTGGCAGTCGCCAGGCCCAGCATGAATACCCTCTGTGCGCCGAGGATCGGAGCGAGAATGACGATTGCCAGTCCGACAAGCAGTGCGAGAGAGACCTCCGCGCCGACGGCATAGTCGGGACGTTTCAGGAGTGCGTCGGTTAGAATGCTTTCAAGAAGCTGAGCGTGTATCTCCACGCCTGGCATCGCAGGGTCGACTGGCGTCGCTCGCAGATCGAGCAGGCCCGACGCCGAGGTTCCGATAATGACCAGCTTCCCGGCAATCTGCTCGACCGGGACCTTGCCGGAGAGGAACTTGTTTGCGGAAATATAACGGTCCGGGCGGTGCGGCGAGAAATGAACCCATAGCTGACCGCTTCGGTCCGTCGGCAACTGGACGCCGGCGATCGCGACGCTCTCGACGCCAACGGGGCCCGTCTTGATCAGATAGGTCTTCTGACCGGTTGCGACGCGAAGCATGTCGGCGGCAAGCGAGGGAACCAGGTTTCCGTTCGCGACGAGCGCGGCGGGCACGCGCCGGATGACGCCGTCGGGGTCCGGCAAAACGGTAAACATGCCGCGTCCGGCTGCCGCATCCTCAAGCAGCTGGATATTGGCGAGCAGGTCGGGATATTCAATGAGGAAGCGTTTTGCGTCGCCGCCCATTGTCGCGAAAGAGGCCTTGGGAGCGGCCACCTTGCGCTTGCCTTTCTTGGGATTGAATGCCGATTGGCCGAGCACGACGCGGGAGGCGAGAAGCGTATCGGCGAAAATCTCGTCATGATCGCGGGCCTTTCGGATTTCGGTGCGGGCGGACTTGCTCAGCTCCGGCAGAGCATCGGCGAGTAGGCGCGGCGAGGTGCGGTCGGGTTCGGGGAACACCACGTCAAAGCCGATAGCGATGGCGCCGCGACTTGTTATTTCTTCAACGAGTTTGGCGATCAATGTTCGCGGCCACGGCCACTGGCCCTGGGCGTCAAGGCTTGCGTCGTCGATGTCCACGATAACGACGGGCCGTTTCGTGACCTCGCGCGGCTTGATGATCTGATAGGTGTCGAAAACTCTGAGGCGCAATAATTCCAGTGGCGTCGGGTCCCAAACCCTTAGCGCCAGGAAAGCCGCCAGCAGGGCGGTGCCGAAGACCCGGCCCCAGCCGATGCGCTGGGCCAGACGGACAATCCTGCTGTTCCTGCCTTGGGTCATTTCGCGGATCTCTAATATCCTTCGCCCGGCTTGTTATCCGCCAATTGTAAGGACTTGCCGGATTTCGTCACCGCCAAATCCGGCTTCAGCGCCGCGCCGCCTTCCGCATCAAGCCCTGGCGACGCGGTATCCAACCCGCGGGAAATGCACGCAGACTTCGCCGACGGCCTCCTCTTCGCGCAGGATGGCGATCGTCTCCCGGTCCACATGGCGAACCACGCCGGTGACTTGCGGGTCGCCGCCATCGCCCAACGGGCAGACCGTGACCGGCATGCCGGGTTCGAGGCCTTGCGGGTCTCTCGGGTCGCCTTGCGCGGGCGTTGCCGGTGCTGCGTCCTTCGCAACTTTCAGCGCGTCGGATGGGTCCATATCGACAGGGCTGCCATGGCCGATGGCAGCCATTCGGCCCTCCCAGGCTTCGAGCGAGGGAAATTCGGCGAGAAGGCCGCCTGCCGATGCCCAGCGCTCGCGGGCAAACCATACGAGATAGTAGCCAAACGCATCGGGCAGACCCGGAATATCTCCGAGAATAAAATTCCTGCCTTGGGCCAGGCGCTGATCGAGCCAGCCGAATTGCGCACGCAATTGCGCCGCGTTGTGATCCATATCGGCCCTGAGGCCGGCCAGGTCGAAATTCTTGCCGAAGTAAAGGCGGCCGCGGTCCGCGACCCAGTCGTCAGGCATCTCGTCGGCGGAGGTGGCGATAACGAGAGAGACGATCAACGCGAACAGTTCGCCGTCGGTCCAGCGGCCGAGCGCCCAGGGCATACCGTAACCGCCGCCGGGATAAAAGGTCGGGTCGCGGTGCCGCCGGTCGATTTCGCGCAGGATGCACTGGCTGTCGCAATAGATATCGGCGCCGATCTGCATGACCGGCGTTCGCCGGTAGCCGCCGGTCAGCGGCATTAGGTCGGGTTTGGGCGGAATGCGCGGAATTTCCACCGACCGCCAGGCCAGCTTTTTGATCCCCAGGCCGATCCGCACTTTCTCGGATACGGGCGAGGGGGGGTAGTGATGCAAAATGATCTCGGACATTCAAGCGCCTTTCCTCGCTACCAGGGTAGCCGTTCTCCGTTCGCGTGCCAGAAGGAGCCGCTGTTCTGCAATGTCAGATCGTCGATGCGGGCGATCAGTCCGGCCGCGGCCTGATCTGGATCGATATCGCCATTCATGCCGGTCAGCCCGGTTCTTACATAACCTGGATGCAGGATAATGACGGCGACGCCGCGTTCGCGCAGGTCGTTGGCGAGATTGACGCCGACCATATTTACAGCGGCCTTCGATATCCGGTAGCCGTAGCGCCCGCCGCTGGAATTGTCAGTCATCGACCCGATCCGGCTCGAGACGATCGCTATCTTGGCGTCCTGTGCCAAATTCTTCAGAAGTGCAGCGGTGACACGCAACGGGCCCAGCGTATTGACCTCGAACTGCGTCCGGATTGCCTCCCAGTCGAGGTCTTCAAGCGTCTCCCGGGTCAGGATCCCGGCATTGTTGATCAGAAGGTCGATCTGTGTTCCGGACAGTTTCTCCGCCAGGTCGGACACAGCCTTGTCGTCTTTGACATCGACACCTTCATGGATTTCCGCGCCGGTCGCGGCAAGCTCGGGCGAGGCACTGCGGACGGCCGCGATCACCCTGTCCCCCCGCTTCGCCAATTGCCGGGTCAGCTCCAGCCCGATGCCCTTGTTGGCGCCAGTGATGACTGTCGTTGCCATTCTCTCCCCCTATTCCTACACAACCTTGAGGTCGAGGGTGCCGACACCCTCGATCTCCCCCTGCAATGTGTCGCCTTTGGCGACCGGCCCAACGCCGGCTGGCGTGCCCGACAGGATCACGTCGCCGCCCCTGAGCATAAACAGGCCGGAGAGATAGGAAATCATTTCCGGCACCTTCCAGATCATCTGGTCGAGGTTGCCGTCCTGGCGCCGCTGGCCATTGACATCGAGGCGGATGCAACCGGCGTCGGGATGGCCAATTTCGCTCGCGGGTACGATCGGCCCGCAAGGTGCGGAAGCCTCGAACGCCTTGCCGACCTCCCAGGGGCGCCCGGTCTTTTTCGCTACGCCCTGCAAATCACGCCGGGTCATGTCGAGCGCGCAGGCATATCCATAGACATGGTTCAGAGCGTCTGCGGAGGAAATGTCGGTGCCGCCGCTTTTAAGCGCCACGGCCAGTTCGAATTCGAAATGCACGTCCTTCGAGGCGGGCGGATAGGGGAAATCCCGCCCAACCAGAAAATTGTCCGGATTCTTCTGGAAGAAAAACGGTGGCTCCTTGTCCGGGTCGTAGCCCATTTCGATTGTGTGCGCGGCATAGTTGCGCCCGACGCAGTAGATGCGGTGAACCGGAAACAGATCGTCCGTTCCCCTGACGGGCAGGGTAACGCGCGGCGGCGGGTCGATGACGAAGTCCAATGGCTATTCCTTTCACAAATCACGAGTTGGCGGGTGGCCGCCAATCGATCTGGTGATTTCCTCCGCGGTGCGTTTGACCATCGGCCCAAGCTCGCCGAGCCGCTCATCCGTCAACCGCACGGTCGGGCCTGAAATGGAGAGGCCGGCGATCGCCTCGCCATATTCGTCAAAGATCGTCGCGGCGACACAGCGCATGCCCGTCGTGCGCTCTTCGTTATCGACGGCCCAGCCGCGTGCCCGGATCACCTCCAACTCGGCGAACAGCTTCTCCGGCGAGTCGAGCGTCTTGTCGGTAAATCTCTGCAGGCCGGTCTTGTGCAGGACCTTGCGGACCGCGTCGTCGCCGAGCGTCGCAAGCAGGGCCTTGCCGGCACCCGACGCATGAATCGCGCCGCGCGAGCCGGGCCGGTGAAAGGCGCGGATGGCGTGATGGCTTTCGATCTGCGAAACAAAAACGATAGCACCATTGTCCTCGATGGACAGATGTACCGACTCGCCGCAGGTCTCCATTAAATCGCGCATGATAGCGCGGCCCATCTCGGCCAGCTTGCGGTTCCGCAAAAAGGATGAGCCGACATCAAACGCCTTGACTCCGATCAACCAGAAGCCGTGCTCCTCGTCATGCACGACATAGTCATGCGCTTCGAGGGTCGTGAGAATGCGGTGTGCGGTAGACGGCGCCACACCCGCACGTGCCGCGACGTCGGTTAGCAACAGCCCGTCTTCCGCTGCAATGTGTTCTAGAAGATTGAGCGCCCTGTCGAGCGCCTGAATAGATCCCGGCGCGTTCGCGCCGCTCTTCAACGTCGGTGGGCGCCCGCGCGGTCGCTTTAGATCAACTGTTCGCGCCATATTGTTTCCCTGCCTATCGCCTGAATAGTGCATTTGGCACCCGGCAACAATGCGCTTGCGTCCGACTTTTGCCTTCCAGGCCGGAGCCTGCCCCTGGCATTCGGGGAAGCCGACCACGGAGAGCGGGACGTTGCGGTCGTGCCGGTTCAAGGCAAAAGGGCGACGGAGTCCGCTTCTCCCGCCGTTGCGGCCGGTGCCGAACCGCGCATACAGGAAACAGATCTTTTCACAAATCCAGCTTGGCAGAGCCATGATGATCGCGCGACAGTGCGCCCATTGCATGAACCCCGCGCCGAGGCACCACCGAAAAAAGGACAGCGCAGATGGTCCAGTTCGCCGCCAATCTTTCAATGATGTTCAATGAGGTCGATTTCCTCGACCGGTTCGAGGCCGCGGCCAAGGCCGGGTTCAAGGGCGTGGAATATCTCTTCCCTTATGAATTTGAAGCGCGGGAACTTGCCGATAAATTAGAAAATTGCGGCGTCAAACAAGTGCTGTTCAACACGCCTGCCGGCGACTGGGACGCGGGCGATCGCGGTCTGGCCTGCCAGCCGGACCGGGTGGAGGCGTTTCGCGAGGGTGTCGCGAAAGCTATCGATTATGCGCGGATTCTGGACTGTGATCAGCTCCACTGTATGGCGGGACTTGCGGCGGCGGGCGTGGACGCAGCCGATCTGCGGCGGACCTATGTGGAAAATCTGCGCTTTGCCGCGGCGGAAATGTCCAAGGCCGGGATCAAGTGCCTGATGGAAATGATCAACACCCGCGACATTCCGGGTTTTTACCTGAGCCGTTCCGCGCAGGCGGAAGACATTCTGACCGAGGTCGGGTCGGACAATCTTTATATTCAATATGACATTTATCATATGCAGATCATGGAGGGCGATCTGGCGCCGACCATGGAACGGCTGCTGCCCAGAATTGCCCATATGCAGCTCGCCGATACGCCGGGCCGGAACGAGCCGGGCACCGGCGAGATAAACTATCCCTTCCTCTTCGCCCATCTCGACCGGATCGGTTATGCGGGTTGGATAGGATGCGAATACAAGCCGGCCGCGACGACGCTTGCAGGACTTGGCTGGATAGACCCCTACAAACAGAATTCATAGATTTCGGAGGAGAACGCTATGACCGATATTGGATTTCTCGGGCTTGGAATCATGGGCGCGCCAATGGCCGGCCATCTGCTTGACGCCGGCCACACGGTACGGACCGCAACTCACAAATCGCCGGCGCCAGAGGAGTTGACCGGCAAGGGCCTGGAGCTTCTCGGTTCGGCCAGGGAGGTCGCCGCGGCGTGCGACGTCATTATTCTGATGGTTCCCGATACGCCGCAGGTGGCAGAGGTTCTGTTCGGCGAGAACGGTGTGGCGGAAGGCCTTTCGAAGGGCAAGATGGTTATCGACATGAGCTCGATCTCGCCGATCGAGACCAAGACATTTGCCGCCAAGATCAATGAGCTGGGCTGCGACTATCTCGATGCGCCGGTGTCGGGCGGTGAGGTCGGCGCCAAGGCGGCCTCTCTCACCATCATGATCGGCGGACCCGAGAGCGCCTTCGACAAGGCCAGGCCGCTGTTCGAATTGATGGGCCAGAATATTACGCTGGTCGGCGGCAATGGCGACGGTCAGACGACAAAGGTCGCAAACCAGATCATCGTCGCGCTCAACATCGAGGCGGTCTCCGAAGCCCTGTTGTTTGCGTCCAAGGCCGGCGCGGACCCGGCCAAGGTGCGCGAAGCGCTGATGGGGGGGTTTGCCGCGTCGAAAATTCTGGAGGTGCATGGCGAACGCATGATCAAGCGCACCTTCGATCCGGGCTTCCGTATCGAACTGCATCAGAAGGATTTGAACCTCGCGCTGCAGGGCGCGAAAGCTATCGGCATTTCGCTGCCAAACACGGCGACGGCGCAGGAGTTGTTCAATTCCTGCGCGGCGCATGGCGGTGCGGCGTGGGATCATTCAGCGATGGTCCGGGCGCTGGAAATGATGGCCGATCACGAAGTGGCGAAGGGCTGAAAGCGCTCGCATTTTTAAGACTCTGGTAATTCCGCCCCTTGAAACTCGGCTGGAAACAAATAGGTTTTACTTGTGTGTGACAGGCCGGGTGCGCAATGTCATGCTCGAGATTGCGGACAATGGCGGGAGGATGCACGTCTTGCAAATCGCGAAAGGACTACAGCTAAAAGGCCGTTCGGGCCGCGCATCAGCGGGATTGCTGCTCTGTTTCGGCCTTGCGCTGGCGCTGCTTCTATTCCGTGCGCCGGTGGCCCAGGCGCAACTGCTTCCATTCCTCGGCCTTTCAAATCCGGGCGATGTTCACCTCGTCGCATCCAGGAACAAACGCCGCTATTACCGGCGGCCGGCGAGGAAAAAGACTCCGGCGAGATCGAAGCCGGCCTGGTATCCCGATGAAGCGGCCAAGGACCCGGTGCAGATCATCGTCTCATTGCCCGATCAGAAGGCGACGATCTACCAGGGAGAAAAGGCGCTTGTCACCTCGCGCGTCTCCTCGGGCAAAAAGGGCTACAGCACGCCAACCGGCGTGTTCAGTATTCTTTCCAAGAATCGCTGGCACCGCTCGAACATCTACAGCGGTGCGCCGATGCCCTTCATGCAGCGGCTGACCTGGTCGGGCATTGCACTTCATGCCTCCAACTCGGTGCCGAACCATGCGGCTTCCCATGGGTGCTTGCGCCTGCCGAATTCCTTTGCGCCGCAACTGTTCCGTTTCACGCAGACCGGCATCCACGTCATCATCTCCAACAAGAAGCTGACGCCCAGCGAAATCGTCCACGACAAGCTGTTCCGCCCGTCTTCTCCCGCGCCTGGGGATTTCGATGTGAAGGAAATGGAACGGCAATTTGTTCTTGCCGGCGGAAAGCTGGAGAAGGAAAAACGTTCCACCGCTCCGCTCCGCATACTTGTCACGAGGCGTACGGGCAAAGAGCGGCTAATGGACGTGCAGCGGCTCCTCAATGAATTGCAGTTCGACGCCGGAGATGTCGATGGCTGGATGGGTCCCGACACGGCCAAGGCTATCAAACGGTTCCAGAAGACATACGGTCTGACTGCCGATGGCTTCCTCAGCGATGAGCTGATTGCCAGATTGCATGAAGTTTTGGGCCTGCCGGAGCCGAGCAACGGGCACATCTATGTACGCCAGGCGTTCCGCCGGATGTTTGACGCCCCCGCATGGATCGTCGAGCCGGAAAAGCCGCTTGGCACGCATCTGATCACGGCCATGCATTTCGAGCCCGGCGACGATGTCACGCGCTGGCTCTTGCTGACCCTCGACAATAAGGCGGGACCGCTGCGCAAGGAGGCCAAGGCGCGTGATCCGGAGACGGCGAGCGACGCACCGGAAATCGACAAGCCCCTACCGGAACCGGTAACCGCGGAGCAGGCTCTCGACCGTATCGAGATTTCCGATGACGTTCGCAAGCGTATCTCGGAGTTGCTCACGCCGGGGTCGTCGCTGGCGATTTCCGACGATGGCCTCAGCAAGGAAACCCATCCCAAGGGAACCGACTTCGTCGTCTTGACGAAATAGGGCGTTCAGTTACCGCTGTTGTCGTTGATAGCTATATCGAGCATCGTGGCGGCCGCGGCGGCGACCCTGTTGGCCTCCCCGCCGGCATCGAGCATCCTCCAGCCGATTGTCCCGGTCTCGTAATTCAGCTGCGCTCGAACGACCTGCGCATCGGCGTCGGAGGCATCGCCGGTACGTTTGTCGACCCTGTCCAGCAGTTTCTCCCGCGGCGCAGTCAACCAGATCCCGTCAAAGGGAATGCCCTCTAGCTGCGCGACCAGCTCGGCCGTCTTGCGTTCTTCAATACCGGCGAACACGGCGTCCAGGATGACGCAGCGCCCCGCGGCGAGCGCAAGCCCGGCCTTGCGATACAGCCTGGCGTAAACCCGGGCCGTTGCCTCCTCGGCGTATGCGGCCTGGTCAAGGCGCTCTTCGGGCTGCTTTCCGAAGAGGATTTTTCGTTCGACGTCGCTGCGCAGATGAAATGCGCCGGGCGCCGCTCCGAGATAGGGCGCGAGCGCCGCGGCGAGGGTCGACTTGCCGGTCCCCGAAAGCCCGCCAATGACAACAAGCCGGGGTGCGGGCGGCGATAGGAAAGACTGGCCAAGCGAGAAATATTCCCTCAGCTCCTGCTTGGCCGCGGCAGCTTTGTCCCCGCCGACATGCGGCAGCCGGTCGAGCGTGACCATTGCGCGCACGCCTGCCCGGAGTGACAGAAACAGCGGCAGGGCGGCCAGCCCGTTAATATTCGCCAGCGCGCCGTCGCGCCACAGATAACGGTTGAGAACGGCATTGGCGTGCGGCTTCTCGCCCCGGTGCCAGAGGTCCATCAGCAGGAAGGCGAGGTCGTAGAGAATATCGACGGTCGCCAGCTCTTCGTCGAATTCGATGGCATCGAATAGGGTTGGGTTGCCGTCGAGCAGAACGATATTGCGCAGGTGCAAATCGCCGTGGCAGCGCCGGACATGGCCTGCCGCGGCGCGCCGTGAGAGCAGTGCCTTGGCGTCACAAAGGGCGGCTTCCAAACGGCCCGTGTAATCTGAAACGGTTTGGGCGTCGAGACAGTCTCCCGCATTGGCGAGGGCTTTGACGATCGAAGCGGTAACGCTCGTCAGTCCCGTCACGCCGTCGCTGGTCCAGCCTGCGGGTGCATTTTCGTGATAAGCGGCGATATGGTCGGCAAGCGGCGCCATCAACGCCAGCGGCAGGCGATCCTCAACGGCCATCCGGTCGAGCAGATCGCGCTGAGCGAAACGGATCATTTCCACTGCCCATTCGACCACTTCGCCGTCGCCCGCGATCTTCAGCGAGCCGCTGGACTGCCGGGCAATTGCAACGGCGCGGAGATAAATCCCGGGCGCGGTCAGGCGGTTGATCTCAACCTCGCGTTCACACGCGGCACGGCGTTTGTCCAATGTCGAGAAATTCAGATAGGCGAGCTTCACCGCCCGCTTGATTTTGTAGGCTCTGTCGCCGGCAAGAAATACGATCGCGCCATGGGTCTCTATCCGCTCCACGCTTTCGGGCGGCGGCGTATAGCTCGATGGCTCGCCGAGAAGGGCGATGACTTCACGCTGGTCTAAATCGGTGTTTGGGTCCATGGCATTTTTTTCTGCCGCAGATTTATGACATGAAACCGAGCTTATAATCTTCCGCCAAGCAAGGAGATGACCTGCGTCAACAAGGCGGGAGCTCCTAAAAATAAGCTCCCCGTGCCGTGACCGGCCAGATGTCCTCGACATGCGCCTGCGGTGTGCCCATGCCCCGCACGCAAATATACCAGTCGTGCAGATTGACCGTCGGGTCGCAGTGGCCGGGTATGAGCAGAATCTTGTCGCCGAGCGCCGGCGGCTTGTTTGAACCGCCTGTCTTCAACACCCCATGCTCGTCGGATGGCCCCTGATAGGTGACACCGGCCATGGCGAAGGGCTCAGGCATCCCTGAATCGACGCTCAAAGCCTTGTGCCCGGCATCGACCACTGCGGTTCCTTCGCCCGGCACGCTCATCACCGTCGCATAGACGAATAACGCATGCTCGAAGCTGTCGAACGGGCCGCCTCCTTTCGCGCGGTTGCGCGCATAGTCCGCGTCCATGAAGATATAGGAACCGGCCTGCAACTCGGTATAGACACCGCTTGCCGCCTCCATTTCAAAGGTGCCGGTGCCCGCACCGCCGACGATGGCGCAGGTGAGGCCGTTCCGCTCAAGAAGCCCCACTGTCTGGCGGGTCATTTTTATGGCGGCGTCGATTGCCTGCCTTCGCCCGTCATGGTCCCGGATATGCTGGGCCGAGCCGTGATAGGCTTGGAGCCCGGCAAAGACGAGGCCCGGCGCATCCGCGATCGCCCGCGCCAGACGCAAGGCCGGTTCGCCCGGCGCGACACCGCAACGCCCGGCCCCGATGTCGATCTCGACGAGCGCGTGAAGGGCTGTGCCCGCGCCGCTCGCGGCCGCCGAGGCCTGCGCCAGGCCTTCATCGGAATCGATGCACAGCCCAAGCCATTCGGCGTCACCCGCCAGCGCGGCGAGACGTTCCAGCTTGCGCGCACCGATCACTTCATTGGAGACGAGGACGTTGCTGACGCCGCCCGCCACCATGATCTCGGCCTCGGAAACCTTTTGGCAACAGACCCCGACAGCGCCGAGCGCGACCTGTTTTGCGCCGATCAGGGGACTTTTGTGGGTCTTCGAATGGGCGCGCAGCCGAACCGGCCTGTCTTTCAGCGTATCGGCCATGCGGGCAAGATTGCGCTCGAAGGCATCCAGATCGATCATCAGCGCCGGCGTATCTACATCGGCGAGCGCCATGCCGGTTTCGCCGGGTGGCGGCTGCGCCTGTCTTGTCCTGTCGCTCATCGCGTCACACCAGCGCTTCGGCCAGTGCGGCGAAATTTTCGACGCGCAAGTCCGGCTGGTGCGGCGAATGGCCGAAGGGCTGTTTTCTGCGGTCGATGAAAGCGGCGCGCATGCCGTAGGCCTTGGCGCCGACACAGTCGAAGGGGTGGTTCGCCACATGCATGATCGAGGCGCGCTCCGCATGGGGCCAGGTCTCGCAAATGATCTCCTCCGCCTTCGCATAGGTGCGCCAGTAGGGCTTGAACGCGCCGGCCTCCTGCACCGAGATGATCATGTCAAACTCGAACCCGGTGTGAGGCCGCGCCTCTTCCAGCATGTCGCGGTCGCCATTGGACAGGATCACCAACTTGTACCGGCCTTTGAGGGCTTCAAGCGCCGCGACCACATCGGGGAATGGCGTCAATTTGGGAATCAGCCCGACCAGCCATTCGACCTCCTCACTGTTATATTCAAGTCCCGCGCGGTCCATCACATGGGAGACGGCGCGGTGGCCGATCTGCCGGTAGGGGGTATGGCCCCGGTCGCACAGCGCGTCGATCATCGAATCCTCATAATGCGTTCGACGCCACCAGGTGACGAAGCGGTGCGGTTCGCCCTTCCAGCCCTTTTCCTGCAGGAAGGGGGTGACGGCCTCGGTCAGGCCGGCCTGCATGTCGACGACCGTACCGTAGAGATCGAAGGTGAGGATCTTGACTTCGCGTTTAATGTCGTCCGTCGATGAGACCACCTTTTCGCTCCTCTATTGTCGCCCAGGCTATTCAATAAGCGTTGCGCGTGGCGGACTGCAAGTCCGCACAATCGATGGCGTGGGCGCTTCAGACGCGCTAGAGCAGGCTCTGCGTCGTGCCATCAACCGGGATCGCCCCTCAATGCTGCCGCTCGAGACCATTCTGTTTCTGGTGACGGGCGCCGTTCTGGCCGGTTTCGTCATGGGGCTCATCGGATTCGGCACCGGGCTTGCCGCGCTCGGTTTCTGGCTTTTTGTGATCGAGCCCGCGCTGGCAGTCCCCCTCGTCGGTGTCTGCTCGCTCGCAACCACCGCATTTACCCTGAAGGCCTACGCCCATGCCATCCGCTGGGAGCGGCTGGCGCCGTTTTTTTTCGGTGCGTTGTTCGGGCTTCCGCTCGGCATCTTGTTGCTCACCAGGCTGGAACCGGCGCTGTTCAAGTTGGCGATGGGCATCTTCCTCATCGGCTATACATTATTCCGGCTGCTGCTGCTGCCGGGACTGACATTCAAGACCGCCGACAGGCGGTTCGACATTCTTGTAGGAACCGGGGCCGGTCTGCTTTGTGGTCTTGCTGCCATCCCCGGACCGCTTACCACGGTTTGGAGCGGTATGCGCGGCTGGAGCAAGGATGAACAGCGCGCCGTCTACCAGCCCTTCAACCAGTCCATTCTCGTCTTTTCGATGATCGGCTACGGCTTCGAGGGCCTGTTGACGCGCGAACTGGGGGTCATATCGCTCTACTGCGTTCCCGCTGCGCTCGCCGGAATGGCACTCGGCATGATCGGCTACAAGCGGCTTGGCGAAGACCAGTTCCAGAGGGTCGTGCTGCTTTTCCTGCTGGCGTCGGGTTGCATGCTGGTGACGCTCAACGCAATGTCGATGACAAGCGGATAGGGCTGCATCGCATTTGAAAGAATTGCATTGGCCTTCCTTTGCTTCTAAATCAGGACCGGCCCACCGGGCAATGGCATCATACGGGTCCACGCCTTGCGCTTCACAAATTCCAGCCTTCCATTCATGGCGCTTGCCGTCGCCGCGTCGCTGTTCGTGGCCCTGACGGTTCCGCGCCTGATTCCGGCGATGCTTGTGCTTTCAGGCTGCATCGCATTGGCTATCATGTTGAATTCGGGGATTGCCAACCTTGGCAACAGGTTGCGCAAACCGGCGATACTCGCGCTCGGTGCCCTCGTGGCCTATCTCTTTGTCAACTCGTCATGGGCCATCGACCAGGGAGCGGCATTCGCGAAATCAGCAACCATACTGGTGATCGTTGCCGCGATGTCGTCGCTCGCCTTCTATTCAGAGCAGGCAAGCGACGCCGCGTGCAGGCGCATTGCTGTCTTCTCGACTTGGGCGTTCCTTGCCGGAGCTGCAATTCTGTCGATCGAGCTGATGTTCGATCAGCCATTGTGGAGGTTCGCCCATAACTATCTGCCCGGCCTGGTTGGTGATGCCGACAAGCATGTGCTCAAGGAAAATGGCAAGATCGTCCGGGCGGAGCTCTACATACCGAACCGGAATGTTACGGCGGCCGTGATCCTGGTGTGGCCGGTCCTTCTGTTCGCGGGCGCCTTGCCGGAGGCATGGCGGAGAGTCGCCGCAGTCCTTGTGGCCGCATCGATTATCGCAAGCGCATTGATATCCCAGAGCGCTACGGCGGGCGTTGCGGTGGCCGCCGGATTTGCAGTGCTTGGCGCCGGTTTTCTGTCGCGCCGGGCCGTCAAATGGACGTTAACCGCAGCCTGGATCATCGCCGTCGCTTTCGCGGTTCCGCTCGGCGCGATGCCGGCAAAACTGGGCTGGACGCAATGGACCGGGCTCGCCAGTTCAAGCGCCGCGGCGCGTTTCTTTATCTGGCAGTATACCGCGGAGAAGGTGAAGGAACGGCCGCTCGCCGGCATCGGCGTGCGCGGCACCAGGGTTCTGCAAGAGGGAATTTCCGTTCCGGAGGGGTCGAGGCCCGTCACCAGTATGCGCCCGCGGCCGGGTCGTCATGCCCACAATGGCTTCCTGCAGATATGGCTTGAACTCGGTGCGATGGGCGCCGCGCTTATGCTTGCGATGGGGCTGGCGCTGCTGCGGGAAATTGGCCGTCTTCCGGCCCGGGAGTCTGTATTCGGCTATTCGCTTTTTGCCAGCATCTGCACGGTCGCCGCCTTCGGCTACGGCATATGGCAAACCTGGCTGCTATCGGCTTACCTGCTTTCCACGGCCATGTTCCTTCTGGCGGTCCGGCTCCGCGCCGAAGACAATAAATCACCGTCTCCCGACGCCTAAAATGTTTTCATCCAACGCTCATGCCATGCCTGGAACATCAGGATCGTCCACAGCCGGTATTGATGATCCGCGCGGCCCGACAGATGCTCCCGCCAGACCTGGCGTATTGGTGCCGGGTCGAAAATGCCTTCACGTTTCAGCCGGTCTTCGTCGAGCAGTTCCTCGGCCCACTCGCGCAACGGGCCCCGCAGCCAGAATTCTATTGGGACGCCGAACCCCATCTTCGGGCGCTCGAAGAGTTCCTCGGGAACGTGGCGCGCGAGAATTTGCCTGAGCAGGAGTTTGCCCTTGTTCGACCGGGCGAGAAGCGAGCGCGGCAACTCCCAGAAAAACTCCACAACATTGTGGTCCAGCAAGGGACACCGGACTTCGAGCGCGACCGCCATGCTGGCCCGGTCGACCTTGCAAAGAATATCGTCGGGCAGATACATCGCCATATCGAGATATTGCATGCGCCCCAATGCGTTCTCGATCCGCGCCATGCCCATGTCGTCATCCGCTATGGTCTCGGCACGGGTCGTGCCGGGCAGCAGGCGTTCCGCGATGCTCCAATGCGTAACAAGCTCCCGGTAGGCCTGGTTGGCCGAATCCGCGCCGATCAGAGCGGCGAATTTGCTGGCCTTGTCGGCGGCGAGGCGGGGGCGCCGGCGCGCCGGCAGCGCGGAGGACATGGAGTTCCAGGCCCGCGAAGGGACCGATCCGATGGCAGCGGCCGCGGCGTGACGCAGCGGCCCCGGTATATTCTTCAGCCGGGGCCACAGGTTGCCGATATAGGCATGGCGATGGTAGCCGGCGGCGATCTCGTCGCCGCCGTCGCCTGAAAGCGCGACCGTAACGGATTTGCGCGCCAGCACCGAGACCAGATGCGTGGGTATCTGCGATGAGTCGGCGAAAGGTTCGTCATACATCTCAGCCAGCGCCGGTACCGCCGCCAGCGCGTCATCGGGCGTAAGGATGAGCTCGGTATGGTCGGTGCCAAGATGCCGCGCAACCGCCGCCGCGTCGGCCGCCTCGTTATAGCCGGTTTCCGCAAAACCGATCGAAAAAGTGCGCACGGGCCGGCTTGATTGCGACTGCATCAGCGCGACGACAAGCGATGAATCGATGCCGCCCGACAACAGGGCGCCAAGCGGCACGTCTGACAGCAGCCGTTTCTTTACCGCGTCGCGCAGCAGCTTTTCGGCTTCATCGGCGGCGGTCTGTGCATCGACGTCGCGCGGGGAGGACAGGCCGCGTGCGGCGATTCTCGCAAGATCCCACCAGATCTCCCTCTCTGTACGGCCGTCGGCATGGATGCGGACCAGGCCGCCGGGAGGCACTTTCTCGGTTCTGGCGAAGATGCTCATCGGCGAGGGCACATAGGCGTAGCGCAGATAGGCGGCAACGGCTTGCCGGTCGATGTTTCGGGTGAAGTCGGGGTGGCGCATCAGCGCCTTGAGCTCCGAGCCGAACAGAGTGAGGCCCCCATCATGAAACCAATAGAGAGGCTTCAGGCCGAGCCGGTCGCGCACCAGGGTCAGCGTTTTTTCTTTCCTGTCCCACAATGCGAAAGCGAACTGGCCGACGAACAGCTTTAGAGCCTCGTTAACGCCGTGGCGGGTGAAGCAGGCCAGCATAGCCTCCGTGTCGGACGTGCCGCGGAAACGTTCGCCCTTCGCCTCCAGCTCCCGGCGCAAGTCCGGCGCGTTGAATATCTCGCCATTGTAGGTGACGACATATCGACCGCAGGCGCTTGCCATGGGCTGGGCGCCGGCGGAGGAGAGGTCCTGAATGGCAAGGCGGCGGTGCCCCAGCCCAACGCCGGCGGACGGGTCGGTCCAGATGCCGCTGCTGTCGGGCCCGCGATGGGCAAGCACATCGGTCATCGCCCGGGCGCGCTCGCTTATCTCGCCTTCGCCCGGACCCCGAGAGTCCCAAAGTCCTGCGATACCGCACATGAGGTGACGTCTTTCTTTCAAGCACAAGACGCAGGTTGCGGGAATTGCGATCGGCTCCCTTACCCGGCGACGGGGTGACGTGATCGAGAGTTCATGCTATGAACGCTCGCAGATCAAGAGAAAAGTGACAGGCATGCCAAAGACCGGACGAGGAAGCGAACCGGCCCGGGAGCCGGACAGCTTCCGGAACGAGGACGAAATCACGCTCGGTATGCTGACCGCGATTGAGCGCGATGCGAACATGTCGCAACGGATGATTTCGAGTGAACTGGGTGTTGCGCTCGGCCTCGCCAACTCCTACCTCAAGCGCTGCGTCCGCAAGGGCTGGATAAAAATCCAGCAGGTACCGCCCCGGCGCTATGCCTATTATCTGACACCGCAGGGCTTTTCGGAAAAGGCGCGGCTGACCGGCAACTATCTGTCGTCCTCCTTTACCTTTTTTCGCCGGGCGCGGAAGCAGATGTCGGATCTTCTGGAGCATTGCGTACAAAAGGGTTGGCAGCGGATCGCCTTTGCCGGTGTTTCAGAGCTTGCCGAGGTTGGCATTCTCAGCGGACGGGATTTCGACATAACTCTCGTTGGCGTGATCGACCCGTCGTCGTCGCAGGAGAATTTCCAGGGGTTGCCGATTGCCGGTTCGCTCCGCCATCTTCAGGGCGTCGATGCTGTGATCGTTACGGACCTGACGGAGCCCGACGCGGTCTACAGGGCGATTGAATCGGAGATTGGCGCCAAGCGCACGCTGGCTCCGAAACTGTTGCAGTTGACGCACCGCCGGCAGGCGAAACGCGGTAAGGCGAAGCAGGCCGCCGAATGAAACGCTGGTACGCGGTTTATACGCAGCCGCATCGGGAATCCGTTGCACGCGAGCATCTGGAGCGGCAGGGGTTTGAAGTCTTTGCTCCGCGATACATAAAACGCCGCCGGCATGCGCGGCGTGTCGAGGATGTGCCCGCGCCATTGTTCCCCCGTTACATTTTTGCTGCCTTTGATGCCGATGAGCCCGAGTGGCGCGTAATCCGGTCAACCCGCGGTGTCGTCGATCTGGTGCGCAGCGGTCTTGACCCGGTACCGGCGCCGGCCGAGATCATCGAAGAGATCGAGAAGCGGTCGGACGAAGACGGCTTTGTTATTCTCGCACGCAACGCCGATCTCTCGCCCGGCGCCAAGCTGCGGATCGAGGCAGGTCCTTTTGCCGAATATGAAGCGATCTTCCAGACTGCGCGCGACGACGAACGGGTCGTCGTCCTGCTGTCGCTACTCGGCCGCGAGGTGCGGGCCGAAGTGCCGATCGATGCGGTCACGCCGCTGGGTTGATGTCGAACTGGCTGGAAATAAAGGCCGCATACAGGCCGCTTGCCGATGCCATTCAGCAGGGCCGCGATCCCACGGCCGCCTGGACTGGGTTTCGCAGCGCCGTCGATGCATGCGCTGAAAAACCACCCTACCATCTGCAGCTTTTTCTGGACCTGCTTGACGAGGCGCGCGGCGAGCGTCCCAGATCGCAAGTCAGGATACTGGATCACGGATGCGGCGGCGCCCTTACGCTGCTGTTTCTGCTGGCCAACGGGTATGAGGGCATCCACGGAGTGGACATTGGCGGATGGTGCGAGTCGTTTAACGCTTTCCTCAATGACCGACTGGGTCTGAAGGGGCAAAGATTCTTCGTGTATGATGGCGAGACGCTGCCCTTCGACGACGACTATTTCGATTTTGTGTTCTCAACCCAGGTCGTGGAGCATATTCACCCCGACGTCCTCGACAGCTATTATGCCGAGGAAGGACGAACGCTTGCGCCGGGCGGCATGGCCTATCATCAGGTGCCGCACAGGCTGGTGCCCTACGACAGCCATACGCAGACCTGGCTGCTGCATTATCTGCCACGCAGCCTATGGCTCGCAATATTAAGGCGTATGGGCCAGGACATGACAGTGCCTGAGGGCCATCTTTTTCTGCGTTGGCCGTGGGTCCACCGGAAACTAGTCAGGCGGTACCTTGGGCATTGCGAGATTCGAACCATGAAGCGATTCATGGGATTAAGCGATTTGAGCGATTATGACGGACCAAAGGGCCTGAGGCGGTTGCTGGGGCAGCTGCTGGCTATTCCCGTGCTCGGATGGCTGGGCCGCAAGCTGCTTGCCAATCTCGTAATGCTGGATACGGTTTCGCGTGTGCCGGCCATTACGGCCAGTGCCGAGGGTCCAGCAGCGGTTCGGGAATCTGACCAGCGATAGACCCGAGGGCGTTGGCAATCGCCGGCTGGAGCGGCGGTTCCGCTGCTGCTGTTGCCAGTTCATCGAGTTGCTGCGTGGAATAGACCCCGACCACGGCCGATGCGACCCCCGAAAGACCGCGGACAAAGCGCAGGGCGAGGCTTTGCGGGTTCATTTCCGTTTTCCTCGCAAGCTCCTGAAAGGCATCGACTGCCGGCACCAGGTCGGCGAGCTTTGCGGAAATTCGTGCCGGCGGCATGAGAAGGAGACCTTGCAGGAAAACGCTTCGCGCAAACATTGTCACCCCGGCTTTTTCGCAGGCCTCGAGCGCGCCGGACACAATCATCCGCTGATCCAGTGCGCTGACCGGGAGCTGGATCAGGTCCGGCGATCCCGCGTCAATCGCCGCGAACACCTCGTCCGCGACGTAGACCGAAGGGCCATAGCCCTCAATTTTTCCCTCATGCGAGAGGGCCGCCAGGGCCTGTCTTACGGCCGGCCGAAGATAGTCCGTCGCATCATGGGTCAGATATCCGTATACCCGTGTGACGCCGAGCGCGCGGAAGGAGCCTTCGAGGGCTTTGCGTATCGCAGCCCCCGCATCGCCGTCCGATACGCCGGCAAGGGAAGGAAGCTTGGTCACCAGAGCGGGCCCGGCATTTCGCAAGCGCATCCACTCGCCGATGCGTCTCTCCGCCTCGCCATAGGCGGGGGCGGTATCGAGGCATGTCACACCCGTCTCCCAAGCCCGGTCAAGAATAGCGAATGCTGTATCCGTGGTCGGAATTTCCCGAGGATTGGCAACGCCGTAGGCCATTCCAAGGGTGGCGGTTCCAAGCGTCAGAGGCAAGCGCGCATTCATGAACAGCAATCCGGTGTGGTCCGGCGGCCGCCGGGCATTAACTTCAATGTTCGTCGTGTGAACATTAAACCTTGACCATAATGTTCATTTCATGAACAGTCTATCGCGAACAATCCGGCAATGCAGACAATTGTGTCGAGTGCCCCAAACTCCGATCTATGCAAATGGTTGGCGGTCGCGTCACCCAAGTGGCGGTAGCGTGGCTGAAGCGCTTAACCTGTCAGACAGATATGCCGGAGACCGGTTTGCAACCATGACCAGGTGGAAAAGCAGGTGACCCGATTACTTGTCGGCGCGGGCGGGCACGCCAAACAGCTGGCCGAAATGCTGGAGGAGGCGGGTCAGCCGATCGATGCCTATCTCGACCCAAGGCCCCAGGATTGGCTGGCCGGAAAGCATCTGGCCGAGAGGTCGCAGGCCGATGCCCTCAAGCCGGGAAAACTGGTTTTGGGCCATGGCGGTGTCAAGCCCGGCGCGCTTCAAAAGCGGCTCGGCATATTCCGGTCTTTCCTGGAGAAGGGCTGGGAGGCGCCGCCATTGGTTCACAAGACGGCCACGATCGCCGCGAGCGCGGTTCTGGGTAAGGGCGTCGTCATTCTGGCCGGGGCGACTGTTCAGCCCTGTGCGGTAATCGGTGACGGCGTCATCATCAACACCGGCGCGATCGTCGAGCATGACAGTCAGATTGGCGAGGGAACCCATATCGCACCCGGCGCGATCGTGCTGGGCGGGTGCAGCGTCGGCAAAAACTGCATGATCGGCGCGGGCTCGGTCATTCTCCAGGGCGTAGCGGTGCCGGACGGCATACTGGTCAAGGCATTGACCCGGTATCCCTTGTGAGATTTCCGCTCGTCATCGCGGAAGCGGGCGTAAACCACAATGGAGACGTCGCGCGCGCCATAGAGATGGTTTCCGCTGCCGCGGATGCCGGTGCGGACTACGTCAAATTCCAGGCGTTCCGGGCCGAGAATCTTGTGGCGGTCGGCGCACCGACGGCGGCCTATCAGGCATCGGCCACAGGTCTGAACGATCAGGTTGCGCTGCTGCAGCCGCTGGAATTGAGCCGATCTGATTACGACGGGCTGATAACAGAATGCCAAAGCCGTGGCATCGGGTTTCTGTGCACGGCCTTCGATCCGGAATGGGTCGACTATTTCGCCGATAAAGGCATGGACCGGATCAAGATTGCGTCAGGGGAACTCACCAACACGCCGGCGCTGCGGCACTTTGCGGGAACCGGCCTGCCGATCCTGCTGTCCACCGGCATGGCGACCCTTGAAGAAGTCGAGGAAGCGGTGAGCACTCTGCGTGAGGCCGGCGCGACAGACATTACGCTCCTGCACTGTACGTCGCTTTATCCAGCTCCGATGGAAACACTGAACCTGCGCGCAATCCCCGCAATGGCGGAGCATTTCGCTCTGCCGGTCGGATTCTCCGATCATAGCCTTGGCGATCAGGCCGCGGTCGCGGCTGTGGCGTTGGGAGCCTGCATTGTCGAAAAGCATTTCACGCTGGACCGCGCGTTGCAGGGGCCCGATCACCGCGCTTCGCTGGAGCCGGGCGAGTTGGCGGAGATGGTCGTGAAACTGCGCGATACCTCGCTCGCTCTGGGCGACGGCCGCAAGCAGCCCGCGCCGGGCGAGAGAGAAACCGCGCAAAAGGTCAGGCGCAGCTGGCACGCGGCGCGGGAACTGACGGCCGGACATGCGATCTCGGAGGGCGACATTGTCCTCAAGCGGCCGGCTGGCGGCCTTCCTCCGGCAATCTCGCCGGTTGGTGCCCGGCTGCGTAAAGCGCTCGTCCGTGACAGCGCCATAATGCAAAGCGACCTGGACGAACCGGCAACGTGATCCGCGTGCTGTCCGTCTCCTCCGGCCGTGCCGATGTGGGTATTCTTACACCGGTATGGCAGGCGCTTGCCGACAGGCAGGGAGTGAGCCTCCATCTGTTCTTCACCGGCATGCACCGCGCGGAGGCGGCGCCACCGGTTGTCGGCATACCCGATGCGGCGGTGGTGCATGATGGCGGCGATGATCTCGGCGGACAAGAGCCCGGCCAGGCGGCAGAGGCAATGGCGCTGATCACCCGTGCCGCCGCCAACCTTTACGCCGCGGTTGAACCGAACGTCCTGTTGTTGATCGGTGACCGGCTTGACATGTTGCCCGCCGCGGTTGCCAGCCTGCCGTTCAATACTCCGATCATGCATTTGCATGGCGGCGAAATCACCGAAGGTGCGGTTGACGACAGGATTCGGCACGCGATTACCAAGCTCGCTCACTTGCACTGTGTTTCATCGCAAGGGTCGCGCCGCCGACTGCTGGCGATGGGTGAGGAAGACCAGAGGATTACCGTAACTGGAGCGCCGGGGCTGGATACGTTGAAAAACGCCGAGCAGATTTCAGCCGGCGATCTTGCCGCCGGATTGAGCATGCCGACAACCGAGGGACTGCGCCTTGTTACGGTGCATCCCGAAACCAATGCGGCAAACCCCCGTGCGCCGCTCGACGCCATACTTCCCGCGCTTGAGGCCTGCCCGCAGCCAACATTCTTTACCGCTTCGAACAGTGATCCGGGCGGACGGGAAATGAAGGCGCGCATCGCTGCGTTCGTAGCCGCTCACGACTGGGCCCACTACCGCGATACGCTGGAGCCACGGCTCTATGCCAATACCTTGCGCCATGCCGCGCTGATGCTGGGGAACTCTTCAAGCGGTATCATCGAGGCAGGCCTTTTCGGTCTCCCGGCGGTGAATGTCGGCAATCGCCAGGCAGGGCGCGAACGTGGAGACAATGTGATCGACCTGCCGAACGAGGCCGACGCGATTATTGCGACGCTCGACAGGCTGGGACCGGAACCCGCGCGCAGCGATCCCGGAACGCCCTATGGCGATGGCGATGCGGCGCCGAAGGTCGCGGACGCGCTAGTGCGGGTTCAAAGCTTCGACGGCATACTGCGCAAGCGTCTCAACTTGCCGGTATGACCATCAGACAGGGTAGCGAAGTGACGGATAAACCGGTGGCAGAGATAGTCGACAAGGACGGTCGAATTTTTGTGAGGGACGCGCAGGAGGGACTTTTGGAGGTCAAGTATGGATTGCCCCCAGAAGTCAGATACTGCAGGCGCTGCGTCACCTCCAACCAGCGGCCGTCGACATCGGTTGAATTCCGCTATGCGATAGATTCCAAGAAGTCGACGAGCTATTTCGATGATGACGGTATATGCGATGCGTGCCGCTACGCCGAACAGATGGACCATGTTGCCGACTGGGAGGCGCGGCGGGCGGAGTTGACGGCGTTGTGCGACAAATACCGGTCGCGCAGCGGCTCCTATGACTGCATTGTTCCCGGCTCGGGCGGTAGCAAATCTGTCCATATTGCCCGTGTGCTCCGGGAGGAGTTCGGTATGCAGCCGCTTACCGTGACCTGGGCGCCGCACCTATACACGGATGTCGGGTGGAACAATTACCAGGCGTGGGTTCATCAGGGAGCGTTTGACAATTATCTGTTTACGCCGGATGGCGACGCGCATCGCAAACTGACACAATTGGCGTTCCGGAACCTGCTGCATCCCTTCCAGGCCTTCATCTTCGGACAGAATAATTACGCGCCGAAAATGGCGCTCAAGATGGGCATTCCGCTGATTTTTTACGCCGAGGGTGAAGCGGAATACGGCGCCGAGCTCACAGGACGGGTCGGAGGAAAGAGGGATCTGGCCTATTTTGCCGATCTGAAGGGGGAGGGAAGGACGCTCTATTTTGGCGGCGTTCAGCTCGAAGAACTTCCGAGCCACGGAATTTCTCCGGGGCAGATGGACCCCTATCTGCCCGTCGATGCCGCCAGATTGGAGAGCGCCGGTATCGAGGCTCACTTTGTCGGCTACTATCTGAAAGATGTGCTGTGCGATGAGGCTGGCCGGGAAGAAATCTCCGAATTGGATTCCGGGGATGGAAGCATTGAAGACGCATATGCGACACAGGTGTCGAGCGACGACACGACGGATCCCTTTCATTACTGGACGACGCTGGTGAAATACGGGGTTGGCCGGGCAACTTATGACGCGAGCCGGCGGATCCGTAGCGGCCAGATAACCCGGGAACAGGGCATCGCGCTGGTGCATCGCCATGACGATGAATTTCCGGAAAAGATCTTTCCCGAATTTCTGGATTATCTGCGAATGGAGGAAGCGGAGTTTCACGAAATCGCGGACAGTTTCCGTTCCCCCCATCTGTGGCACCGAAGTGGCGGCGGCTGGCAGCTTCGCCACAGGGTCGCGGATGGGAACGGGCGATGATTCCGCACTTGGACCGGGATGCTCTGTTGTTACCGGGATAGCTCTGATCGGTTAGGTGAAAATGCTAGGTAAAGGAACCTCTGTCCTTCTCGTCGCTCATTCGGAATACCGGGGCGTCTATCTTGGCATTGCTCGCCGGCTGGTGGAGGAATGTCAGGCTGACATCCATCTCTATACAATTTCAACGCAGGAGTCGGACTATTACCGCCTTAACCACGGTGCGCTCTTTGCCACTATCACCGTTGCGAACCAGCTTTACGAAATATGCCGTCAACCGCCCCCTGACGAGGCCGGTGTTATTGCAGAAGCGCGGCGTAACGAGGCCGAACTCGGCGTCACCATCACAGAACTGGCGGTCAGCGACCGGCATCTTGGCCGCGGCTTCGCGCTCGGCGGTTTCCGCCATCCCCGCTCACACGTCTCGGAGCGCACCAGTCACGTCCAGATGCTGAACGCATTTAATGTTCAGATCGATTTCTGGCGCCAGGAGTTGGAAGACAACAAGCCAGATCTCATTATCAATGCAGGCAAGGTGCTTTGTGTTCTCGCACGACAGCATAACATCCTGGTACGCATCCTGGCGGGCTCACGTTATAAGAGTTTTCATTACTGGGCGGTCAACGAGTATCTGGAGAACCCGGCGTTCGAGCCCGCCTATCGGGTAGCGCGGCCATCGCCGAAACTCGGCCTCAAAGCACCTTATGACGCGCATCTGCATTTCAGGGCGCGTTTTCGGAAAGGCGCTTCGTTGTGGTCCACCGTTCGGGCGATCGGTTATCTCATTCTTCGGCAAGCCTACTGGATGGCGCGCGGTTACGATAAGGCTAGGGGCTATTTCCTCTCTGAGAATATCAGCTATCTGTGGCGGCGTTACCGGGACATCAGGCGGCTCACGGGGAGCGAAGAGACGGGCGTCGAAGGTCTGGCCGGGACGCCCTTCGTATTCTTCCCGCTGGCAACGGAGCCAGAAACGGCACTGCAGATGCTGTCACCCGAGTACTTCTATCAATTGCCGGCGATCGCCTCGGTTGCGCGTGACCTGCCGGCTGGCGTCATCCTGGCTGTCAAGGAGCACTACGCAGCCGTAGGGCGGCGTCCGCGCGATTTCTATGGGCAGATCCGCGAGTTCAAGAGTGTTCAAATGTTGAATATGGCAAAACTGGGTATGGAGGCGGCGCGCGCTGCAGCCGCGGTCGTGACTATCAGCGGCACCAGTGGTTTCGAGGGTGCCATCATGGGGCGGCCGGTCATCAGTTTCGGCCGCCACAACATTTATAACTTCCTTCCGCATGTCATGGTGGTAACGGACGAGGCGCAATTGAAGAGCTATCTGCGACGTGCTTTGTCAGACGACTTTGATGCAGAGCAGGCGAAGCGCGATGGCCGGCGATTTTTGCAAGCTGTCATTGATGTGTCCTTCGACCTTGCGGATTTCGCGCCAATCGAACCCGACAAAGTGAGTGATGCTGCAGTCGACGCTGCCTACGCGGCCCTAAGGTCCGGCCTCCATGCACCTAACCCGGCCCATGCGGTGGCTGGCTGATTCGGCATTACATTCGTGAACGAGCCGTCACTATGGAGCTAACCGATTGCCGTCCCCTGATAATCAGCGGTGCACCACGATCGGGCACGAGTCTGTTGTACAATCTGTTTGATGGTCATTCGCAGGTCGCCTGGCTCGTTGATGAGGGGTTTCTGTTTGAGTATCTCGACGATCTGGGCACCGATGCAACTGATATCTTTCTGGATGCTTTGCCAGCCGATATCGATCCGCTAGTGGCTGGTCTCAGGGACAAGCAGGTGATGCCACCAGCGCACTTGGCCTACCAGCAGTCAAAAGAGCGAGGCAGCGTGTCCGAGGTGGAGATTGAGGCGCCTTGGGATGAAGACGCTTTTCGCGCCGCTCTTGCTGAATCTGGCGAAGCGAGCGTCGCAGGTCTCTGGCGGCGGCTGGTGACGGCCTGGCTGGCGGGTATGGGCGAGCCAAGCAAGAGTTTCGCCTGCATGAAGTCTCCGGACTACGGAAAATCGGCTGCCGGGGCACTGGGAACGATCCAGGAATCGCGCGCCATCATTATCTTCCGTGATCCACTTTATGCGATCGATAGTCTGAAACGATCACGCGAACTGCGCGGCGATAAGCTGCTGACCTGGCCTCTCATTGCGCAGAATATCCGGAGCTTCCAACGCATGCAGGGGCGGGTGGAAGTGGCCGATCCGGATCGGATCCGGACAGTTCGCTATGAGGACCTTGTCGCCGATCCCGGAGGCACGATGAAGAGTTTGGCCAGTTGGTTGGACATTCCATTCGAGCTGTGCCTTCTGGAGCCGACGATGCGTGGCAAATCTTGGCCCGGCATATCGAGTTTCATAGCCACAAAGGGCATTGAGACAGGCCCCGCCAACCGTTCCATCCAAGCGCTGACGGGCGATGAACAAGACTTGGTTCGTAACCATCTATCCGCTTTCCGCAGGGCGTTCGACTATGACTAGTTCCCTGACCCCACCGCCGCCTCGCATCATCGCACGTCTCGACATCAAGGGGCCGAATGTCATCAAGGGCATCCACCTTGAGGGTTTGCGTGTTGTCGGTCAGCCGGGGCCGATGGCTAGGGCTTATTACGAGCAGGGCGTCGACGAGATTATCTATATGGATACCGTCGCGTCGCTCTATGGTCGCAATAACATCCTCCCAGTGGTCGAGGAGGCGGCCCGCGATATCTTTGTGCCTCTCACTGTCGGCGGTGGTATTCGCAGCGTCGATGATATCGTCGCGGCCCTGCGCTCTGGAGCCGACAAGGTCGCAATCAACACCGCTGCGATAGCCCGGCCGGATTTCATTCGCGAGGCTGCCGAGGCATTTGGCAGCCAGTGCATTGTCCTGTCTGTCGAAGCCAAGCGCCGCGGCGAAGGCCGCTGGGAGGCGCTCGCCGACAATGGCCGTGAGCGCACCTGCGTCGATGTTCTGGAGTGGGTGCATCAAGCCGAGAAACTTGGAGTGGGCGAAATTCTGGTAACATCGGTCGACGCGGAAGGTACGCGCCGGGGCTTCGACCACACTCTGTTCCAGGCAGTGCGGGGCCGTGTTTCGATCCCGGTAATCGGTTGCGGTGGCGCGGGAGAAGCGCAGCACGTGATCGACGCAGTGCGCGATGATGGTCTTGACGCCATCGCCTGCGCCAGCATTTTTCATTACGGACACATGCCGCTGCCGGAATTGAAAGCTGCGCTGGCTAGAGAGGGCATTACCGTGCGTCCGGATTCTCTGGCCGCATGACTGTTCTCATTGTCGATTATGGTCGCGGCAATCTCTTCAGTCTCGCACGGGCTCTGGAGCACTTGGACGCTGCTTATCAGGTTTCGGGCGATCCCGAGATGCTGGAGCTGGCAGAGCGTGTCATATTCCCCGGCGTTGGGGCTTTCGGGGACGCGATGCGTGGACTTATGGAGCGAGGTCTTGTCGAACCATTGAAGGCTGCGGCGCACCGGGGAACACCAATTTTGGGGATCTGTGTTGGTTGCCAGCTGTTGCTTAGCAAGGGTGAAGAGTTTGGCGCGCACGAGGGTCTCGATTTGATCCCGGGGACAGTGGGGCGGCTGCCGGATTTGCGGCCAGACGACCCGAATGCCACCCGCATCCCAAATGTAGGTTGGCGCTGGCTGGATGTGCGCCCCGGCGCGACAATTCTTGGTGCGCTCGGCGAAAACGACCTGATGTATTTCGTGCATTCCTACGCACCGATGGCAGAGAACGAGGAACATGTTTCAGCGACCATCCCCGTCAATGGCGTGGATATCCCGGTCGCCGTGCGGCGCGACAATGTTGTCGGCGTACAGTTTCATCCCGAAAAGAGCGGACCCGCCGGGCTCAGGCTGCTTGACCGCTTCCTGAAGGCGGATATCAGGGTATAGCAA
This sequence comes from Hyphomicrobiales bacterium, assembly GCA_021775575.1. Lineage (GTDB taxonomy): Bacteria > Pseudomonadota > Alphaproteobacteria > Rhizobiales > Methyloligellaceae > JAJFHO01. The sequence goes on along the minus strand of JAJFHO010000032.1, from coordinate 10,421 downwards.
ACGCGAACATGGTTGAGACAATCGAGAAAAACAGGAAATTGTTTGTAGACGATCCCGTAGACGGCCAACTCGAGATCAAGTACGGCCTGCCGGGCGAGGTGAAGTTCTGCAAGCGGTGTGTGATCTCCAACCAGCGGCCTTCTTCATCGGTGGAGTTCAAGCACACCAAGGAATCCAAAAAGGCGACCATCCGTTTCGATGAGGAAGGTATTTGCGATGCCTGCCGTTATGCCGAGCAAAAGGATCATGGTGTCGATTGGGAGGGGCGACGTGACCAGCTTCAGGTCTTGTGCGACACATACCGGTCGCGCAATGGCTCTTATGATTGCCTGGTCCCCGGCTCCGGTGGAAAGGATTCCGTCTACGCCGCAATGGTGCTGAAGCGGGATTTCGGCATGCATCCCCTGACCGTCACCTGGGCGCCGCATCTTTATTCCGATGTCGGTTGGTACAACCATCAGGCCTGGATTCATAAGGGCGGTTTCGACAATTACCTGTTTACGCCGGATGGGGTGATGCACCGCACGCTCACCCGGCTGGCCTATCGGAACCTTTTGCACCCGTTCCAGCCGTTCATTTTCGGACAGAAGAACTACGCACCGAAGATGGCACTGAAGATGGGCATCCCGCTGGTATTCTATGGGGAGAACGAGGCGGAATACGGCAACCCGGTTGCCGAAAATACGAGCGCCAAGCGTGATCCGGCCTATTTCGCCCGCAAGGAGGAGCAGGGCGAGACGCTCTATTTTGGCGGTGTAGCGATGGAGGAGTTGCCAGAGCACGGTATTCTGCCCGGCCAGATGGACCCATACATGCCGGCCAATCCGGAGGCTCTGGAGAAGGCCGGAGTGGAGGTCCACTACACCGGCTATTACCTCAAGTGGATCCCGCAAGAGTGCTACTACTATGCGGCGGAGCATATCGGTTTCGAGGCCAACGAGGACCGCACCGAGGGCACATACTCGAAATACAACTCCATCGACGACAAGACCGATCCCTATCACTACTGGACGACTCTGGTGAAGTTCGGTATCGGCCGCGCAACCTATGACGCTGCCCAGGAAATCCGCAACCATCACATCACCCGCGAGGAGGGCGTAGCGCTGGTTCATCGTTACGATCAGGAGTTCCCGCGAAAGTACTTCCCCGATTTTCTCGCCTATCTCGATATGGATGAAGACGAGTTTTTCGAGATTGCCGACAGTTTCCGTTCACCGCATCTGTGGCAGAGAACGAATGAGGGGTGGAGACTGAGGCACAGGGTGGGAAATTCGGAGGACGAGTAAGGACCGATGACGGCTCCTTCATTGCTTATCGTCGTTCCGGCCCGGGGCGGTTCAAAACGCCTGCCGGGCAAAAACATCAAACTGTTGGCGGGGAAGTCATTACTCGCGTACACGGCCGATGCCATAACCGCCTCGGGTCTAAAGGTGCCAGTGATACTAACGACGGATGATGATGCCATTGCAGCTGAGGGAGAGCGGCTCGGCTGGATTGTGCCTTTCCGCCGGCCGCCGGAACTCGCGAGTGATAATGCGACCACCACCGAGGCCGTATTGCATACTCTCGACTGGTACAAGAACACTCATGGTCACGATATGGACGCGGTGATGGTGTTGCAACCAACCTCACCCTTTCGCGGCGGGGCGTGCCTGGTGGCCGCGGTTGAGCTGCTTCGGACACGGCCTGAGGTAGACAGCGTCATAGCGATGACAGCGCTGCACCTACCTCCGGCGCGTTTGTATTTCGCCGATGAAGATGGATTAGGTTCGCAGCTGGCAATAGACGCCCGACGCCCAGTTTATGTTCCTAACGGCGCACTATATCTCACCCGCTCAACGGCGCTCCGGCAACAAAACACGCTCTATGCCGGTAGAATTCTACCGCTGCCGGTCGACAAGCGGCGTGCAATCGACATCGACACCGAGAAGGACTGGCATCTTGCGGAGGCCCTGCTCAAAGCGGGGCTGCCGCCCGAGACAAGCGATTTCACACCGGAGTCGGCCGTGTAGCATGCTGACGCATGGTATCGACCACCGACATTGCCGCACACGCCTGCGACCCGGCCACTCCCTGGCGTGAAGTTGTTCATCGTATTGATGCATCGACTTTCCTGTTCCAAGTTGGCCTCGACGATCACGCAAGCGCCTTCGCGTATCCCGGGCTAGATATCTGGTATCGGCTTGGTTGCTGTCGCCTGAAAGGTTGTTGGACCGACGTAACACGGCCTGCCGACACCGGGACAAAGGAAGCCGACGCTCGCGTGTTGTGAACGCAGAAAAACGAATGCAAAGGGAGATTGGTTTTGACTAACGATGTTGTCCATGACCGAGAGTTGTTATGCTCGTTATTGAAGGATGCGGCCAGGCAAAGTGATTGCTGGCAGCCCGGTGCGCGCTGGGCAACATATGACACACGGATTGCATCAGAGCTTCTAGGCAATGAGCTCGGATCCTTCCGCAGAAACCATCAGCTGGTAAAAGGATTTGCGCCCGGTGGTGTGCCTCGGCCAATCCCGAGAGCTTCAACAGCCCGTCGGGTTATATGGCAGGGACTTGTTCGCATACCGGGCGTTTCCCGGATATTGCAGCAATATGATCATCTCCTCGGAGCCCAGCATGGAGCTCTGGTGAAAGCGACGCGCATGCACGCCCGGCTCGCGCTTGATCGGCTGCTGGCTGAATTTCCTCAACTTGTACCGCTTGAGGGTACCGTGAATGGGGGAGCAGAGGATTTGATCGAATGGGACGGGATTGCGGTGAGCGCTCATTGGGTTGAGCATTTATGGCGGGTTGCGGATTTCTACCGGAGGGTAGACAGCAAAACCGTGAAATCGGTGCTTGAAATCGGTCCCGGTCTCGGCTTTTCAACGCTCGCGCATATCGCGTTCAATCCACACCTGAAAACGGTTGTGAATGTCGATATCGTGCCTGTGCTTTACCTTGCGACCCAATTCCTGAAGTCCACCGGATGCGCAAGAGTCGTCGATTACCGGGAAATCCATTCAGCTGGCGGCATCAAGCAATCGCTCGGCGATAACGGACAGGTCACGATTTTTCAGCTGCCGCCGTGGGAGATGCCAAACATCGATATAGAGTTTGATCTGTTTTTAAACGCGGCTTCAATGCAGGAAATGACCGAGCCGATCATTGAGAACTATATCCGGCATGTTAACCGGCTTGTCCGCGGTTATTGTTTTCTGTTGATGGGGGACCCCGATATACCAGCGGACGGCGACGCTGTTCCGGCAAGGTATATTAGGGAACTGCTGAAAACGCATTTCCCCCATCGAACCAAAATCACTGATGGCTGGAGCGAGATTTACGAACGGTCCAGCTATGTTCCTCAACTGCTGTGTTCTGGCAGCGCGTAGCCATGTTTCTCGCCAACAAGCGTCGACATATTTGCCATTTAATGCGGGAGGCAGCTAGTTCGCACCGGCTGGCCGGGGCATCTGCTGGCCTCAAGTTTTCTCACCCTGTCGGTGAGGGATCAATCATGAATTGTATGAAAGATCTGGTATCCACGCCAAAACGGCTGGATGTCGAGCCATCCTTGTAATGCTGCTTCCAGACTTCATTGGTAACGCCCGTCAGCTTGGTTACAAGCGGCGCTGGATTGGTATGATTCTGGGTCTTCAGCTCTGCGCAGTGCTGTTTGAAGGCGCCGGCATCAGCATGGTCTTGCCTATTCTTGAGCATATCAAGGCAGGCGGCGACACTGCCAAACTGGCGGAGGGGTCGCAACTCTGGCAGTGGTTGTCGGTTATTGCGGCGAGTCTGAGCGTGCCTCTCAATCTCGTCACCCTGATGTTGGGCGCATTTATCGCCATCCTCGTTCGCCAAGTATTTCTGCTGGCGCGCGATGTGGCAAATAACTGGGTCAGGGTCGAGACTATCCGCCGGTTGCGCAATCAGGGTTTCCACAACTTCATTCATGCCGCGCTGGACTACCATGACCGCCTTCAGGCCGGCGCCTTCGTCAATGAAATGACGACGGAGCTCCAGTCTGCCGTTTCAGCGATTACCTCCGGGATAACCTTCATGGGGTCTTTGATCCTTTCGACCGGCTATATCGTGATCGTGTTTCTCCTGTCGCCCTCGCTTACAATGGTCGCGGTGGTCGTGCTTCTGTCGGTGGCGATGCTGCTGGTCAAGGTCATGGTGCGGATCAGGACAATTGGCATTCAGGTAACCGAGGCCAATCAGCAATTGTCCAGATTCCTTGTTGAACGTCTGCAGGCCGTTCATCTGGTGCGCCTCTCCGGCGTCGAGGCCGCTGAGGAGGCGTCGCTGAAGGCCCGAACGCAGGAGCAGCGCGATCGCATTTTCGATCAAGGATGTCTACTGGCGCTGCTTGGCGTCCTTATCGAACCTATTGTTCTGGCGGTCGCGTTTGTTCTCCTTTATGTCGCGGTTACGAGCCTCCAACTCCCGTTCGAGACAGTCATCCTGTTCTTTTTCATTCTGTTGCGTCTGGTTCCGCAAATGAAAGAAGGCCTGGTTCAGAGGCAGGCGTATCTGGGACTTCTGGCCTCGATTGAGGTGATATCGAAGCGGCTGACCGAACTCTCGGCGATGCGCGAGCCAGATGGCGGAACGCGTCTACTGGAAAAACTTGACCAGGGAATCTCTTTCAAAAATATCTCCTTCCGGTACGGGTCGGCCGTGGCCGGGCATAGTCCCGCCGCCGCGCTGGAAAATGTGACTCTTGAAATTCCGGCGGGGACGATGACAGCGCTTGTCGGACCCTCGGGCGCGGGAAAATCGACCCTCGTCGATCTGATCCCCCGGCTTCGGGTTCCGCAGTCCGGCGCTATTTTGTTCGATGGTGTGCCGCAGGAAGAGTTTTCAAGCGCCAGCCTTCGCCACGCGATCGCCTATGCGCCACAGTCTCCGCAAATCTTCGATGTGAGTCCGACGGAGCATATTCGTTATGGAAGGGCGGATGCGACTGGGCAGGAAATCGAGGAAGCGGCCCGTATAGCTCAGGCGGATGAGTTTATTCGCCGCTTGGCGAACGGCTATGATACGCCCCTTGGCGAAGGCGCCGGCCGCCTGTCGGGCGGCCAGCGGCAGCGGCTCGATCTTGCCCGCGCGCTTGTCCGTCGGGCGCCGGTTCTGGTTCTTGACGAACCAACCTCCAATCTGGATGCGGATGCTGAGGCGTTGTTCAGGGAGGCCCTGCACCATATTCGCGTGGAAACCGATATCACCATAATCATCATCGGTCATCGTCTGTCGACGGTTCGGCAAGCCGACAAGATCGTCGTGATGGAGGCGGGCCGGATCTCACAGTCAGGAACACATGAAAGCCTTATGAAAAAGGGCGGCTGGTACGCCCGCGCCTTTGCCAAACAACACGAAGAGACGCCGCTGCCCGCATTGGCTGAAGGCAGGAAATAAGGACAGCGCCAGATGGTCAAACAGACTGCCAAATCACCTGAATTCGATTTCCCTTTTCCCGATCTGGATGGCAAGAATATTCTTGTGACTGGAGGTACCGGTTCGTTCGGCCGTGCTCTGGTCGAAAAGCTTCTGCAATGCGCCAATCTTGAGCGGCTCATCATCTATAGCCGGGACGAGCAGAAGCAGTTCGATATGGCGCAGAAATTCAACCCCGATGACCATCGGTGCCTACGCTATTTCATTGGCGACGTCCGGGATTTCAACCGGCTGAAGCGCGCGACTGTCGGTGTCGACTACGTGGTTCACGCGGCCGCACTCAAACATGTGCCGGTGGCGGAATACAATCCGATCGAGGCAATCAACACCAACATCATCGGCGCGGAAAACGTCATCAACGCCGCGATCGACAATGGCGTAACCAGAGCCATCGCCCTGTCGACCGATAAGGCGGCGAACCCCATCAATCTTTACGGGGCGACCAAGCTTTGTTCCGACAAGTTGTTCGTCGCGGCTAATAATCTGACAGGCCGACAGGACACGGCATTTGCCGTCGTTCGTTACGGTAATGTGCTTGGCAGCCGCGGTAGTGTTGTACCGCTGTTTCGGAAAATGGTGGCAGAAGGCGTTGACTGCCTTCCGATTACCGATCCGCGCATGACGCGTTTCTGGATTTCCTTGCGGCAGGGTGTGCAGTTTGTCCTGCAGTGCCTTAACAACGTCAAGGGCGGCGAGATCTTCATACCCAAGATTCCTTCTATGAAAGTCGTTGATATGGTCGAGGCCATCGCGCCGGGTTACCCGACGCGCATTGTCGGCATCAGGCCGGGCGAAAAGCTGCATGAAATTATGGTCACAGTCGACGATGCCTTAAATACATTGGAGTTTGAGTCTTGCTACATGATCTGCCCGACAAGCATCCTCAAACTGAAATCAGCGGAATTCACCTTCAATGGAGAAGGCGGGCGGAAGGTCCCCGAGGACTTTCAATACCGCTCTGACCTAAACAGCAATTGGTTGAGCGCAGAAGAGCTGACGACGTTGATTGGAGGGGCGGCAGTCTCGTGAGCGCGCGAAGTACAACGGCGAGCGTTGTCGTCCATGGCGGGCTGGAGCGGGCGGCCTCTACATTCTTGCAGCGGGTGGTGTTTCCTGCACTCACTTCATACAGCTATCGGGAAGATCTCGTTCAGGATCTGTCCAGGATAGGAGAGCGTCACATCAGTCAAATTCCAGCGAAGGTCAGGGATCGGCTCGGCGCACTGAAACACACCAGAAGCCTCGTCAGCAGCGAGGGAATTGTGACAACCCGATGTGCATATGACGCTGACTACATCGTTGATCCGTCGCTAACTCTGCTCAATCTCAAAGCTCTTTTTGGTGGACAAACGAGGTTGCTTCTCGTCATCCGCCGCCAGGATAAAGCCATTGACAGTATGCTGCGTTACAAGCAGCGTTATCTATCGGACCCCGACATGTTCCTGATGGATTATCCGGCGCGCCGCTCCTCGTTAACAGGCGCAACTCATTTCGAATCTCTCGGGGGGCGCCTGCTGGATTCCTATTGCTATTATCGTTCACTGGCCGCAGCGATCGAGATCCTCGGAAAAGGCAATGTCACTGTTCTGGTCTATGAGGACTTGGTGAACAATCCCCATGTCTTTTTTTCAGGGCTTGGCAAATTGCTCGGCGAGGACTCCGAGTGGTTGACGGGTTTGGCCGGAACACGCGTCAATGAAGTTTCCGACAAATATGAGAAATTGCCCGGTGGCTACGTGCCAATGGGGCATATCATGCGGCGACTGAACAATCTCTCCGGCTATCGTCTTGAGAAGATTCTGCCTAGCCGTCGCAGCGCCTTGAATAAGGACAGGTCGGAACGGATTCTCGAATTATTCCGGGACGAAAACCGATTGCTCGCGGAGCTGTTCGATCTCGATATCGAGAAATACGGTTACTATTAATAGGCCGCGGTCGCGCGGAGCCGTGAACGGGCCAACTCTGATAACCGGCGCGCGGGGGCTGCTGGCTCCCTATTTGGCGGACGCCTCACGAGCTGAGACCGACGTCGTGCTGACATCACTCTCGGGAGGAAGTCACCGCAGCGACCTGCGCGACAGCACGTCCGTGGCTGAGCTGCTCGATGACATAAGGCCGGGAACTGTAATTCACTGCGCCGCGATGACAGATGTAGATGGCTGCGAGCGCGACCCCGAGGCCGCCGACCGCATCAATCGCGGCGCGGTCGCCAATCTCGTAAATTCGCTCGATGACGCATGCGATCTCATCATGATATCGACTGATCAGGTCTATCCTGACGTGCCCGGGCCACACAGCGAAGGAGCCGAAGGCCCGATCAACATTTATGGGCGCACCAAGATGGCAGGGGAAAAAGCTGCCTTGCGCCATCCCAATGCGTTGGTTCTGAGAGCGAACTTCTTTGGGCCATCGCGCTCGGAGGGTCGCAAGAGCCTGTCGGATTGGCTGATCGAGAGCCTGCGCCGCGAGCGTGAAATAACGCTGTTCTCAGATAGCCTGTTCTCGCCGCTCCATTTGACGACGCTGACGGAGCTCGTTGTCGTTGCTGCCAGAAAGCAGTTGCGTGGCGTCTTTAATCTCGGATGCCGGGACGGCGCCAGCAAGGCGGACTTCGGGCTTTCGGTTGCACGCCATCTGGGACTGCAAACGCAATCCGCATCCGTGGGACCGGCGGCGGCTATACCGGGCCGCGCTCCGCGCCCTCGTGATTTGCGGATGGCGGTAGACAAGATTGAAGCATCATTTGGAACGGCGATGCCGAAGCTGGATGAGGAAATAGCAAAACTGTGACCGTTACGCTCGATACCGGCCGATTCAAAGTCGGCAGCGATCATCCCACCTATTTTATCGCCGATATCGCCGCAAATCATGACGGCGATCTCGGTCGTGCAAAGGAACTGGTTCACGCAGCGGCCGAAGCAGGAGCCAACGCGGCCAAGTTTCAAAATTTCCGAGCCGAAACAATTGTCTCGGATTTCGGGTTTCGCACGCTCGGCGGGCAGCAGTCGCACCAGGCTCGCTGGAAGAAAAGTGTGTTCGAAGTCTATCAAGATGCCTCGCTGCCGGTCGAATGGACCGAGGACCTGAAGGCCGCCTGCAATTCCGCTGGCATAGACTATTTCACCGCGCCGTATGATCTCGAGCTGCTGCCCTATCTTTCAAAACATGTCAGCGCCTGGAAACTGGGCTCTGGAGATATAACCTGGCACGAAGAAATCGAATGGTTGGCGAAGGACGGAAAGCCGTTGTTCATCGCGACCGGGGCCGCAGAGATGAAAGAAGTGGCGATGGCCATGGAAGCGGCCATGCGCCACACAGATCAGATCTGTGTCATGCAGTGCAATACCAACTATACCGGCTCCCTGGAGAACTTCCGTCATGTGGCCCTCAATGTGTTGATCAGTTACGCGTCCGCCTACCCGAACGCTGTTCTGGGTCTTTCCGATCACACGCCGGGCCATGCCACCGTTCTTGGCGCCGTCGCGCTTGGAGCCAGGGCGGTAGAGAAACACTTCACCGACGACAGGTCCCGCGAGGGTCCGGACCACGGATTCTCAATGGACCCGATCACCTGGAGGGAGATGGTCGAGCGTACGCGGGAGCTGGAGCTGGCGCTGGGACCGAAAGAAAAGCGCGTGATGGACAATGAAGTCGAAACAATTGTTCTGCAAAGACGAGCGATCCGAGCACGGCAGCCGCTGAAGCAGGGCGAAATGCTATCTGCCGGCGACTTGATTCCGCTGCGTCCCTGTCCTCCCGATGGACTGCCGCCCTATCGGCTCGATGAACTGGTCGGCAGGGTTCTGATGAGGAATATTGAGGAGGGCGACATCGTCACCGCCGCCGATGTGTCGTGAGTGCGCGTGAAGATCGTAATTCTCATTCCTGCACTCAATGAGGGGGCGACGATCGGCGCCGTGGTCAACGGGGCAATGCGGTATGGACTTCCGCTCGTGGTCGATGACGGTTCAACGGACGACACTGCCGCGATCGCTGAATCGGAAGGAGCTCATGTCGTGAGCCTTGCAAAAAACGCGGGCTATGAGAATGCGTTGGAAGCCGGTTTTGCCGAAGCGGAGCGGCTCGGCGCCAACGTGGTTGTGACGTTCGACGCCGACGGCCAGTTCGCACCGGCGCTGCTCAAGAAGATATTGTCTCCGATCCTCGATAAGGGCGTGCAGCTGGTGATTGGTGAGCGCAGCTCTAAGGCGCGCCTGGGGGAAGTCCTGTTCGGCATTTACACACGAGCCCGTTTTGGCGTGAGTGATATCTTTTGCGGCGTGAAGGCGTATCAGATGCCGCTATACAGGGCACACGGGCGCTTTGATGAAGGTCGGTCCGTCGGCACGGAGCTGGCGCTTGGCGCGATCCGCTCCGGTGCGCGGTTCGAGACCGTCATCTTGCAGGTGGGCCCGCGCAAGGCAGGGCGTCCCCGCTTCGGCTCCGGGCTCCGGGCAAATCTCCGCCTCCTCACCGCGATGCGCCTGGGTATCTGCGCGGATGTGAAGGCCCTCTGGCGGTGATGCGTACGGTTGCTATCATCCAGGCGAGAATGCGCTCCACCCGGCTGCCCGGAAAGGTGCTTTACGAACTTGCCGGCCGACCGATGATAGCGCTGATGATTGAGCGTGTTCGCTGCGGGCATATTGCGGCCGATGTGGTTCTGGCAACGGGAGACGGACCCGAGAACGATGCGCTTGCAGAGGTGGTTGGCGGCCTCGACATTCCCGTTTTTCGTGGACCCGAGGATGATGTTCTAGCGCGATATGCCGGCGCGGCCCGAATGGCCGATGCCGATGTGATTATCCGCCTGACCGGCGATTGCCCGCTCGTCGATGCCGATGTGATAACCGCTATCGCCGAGCGGCGCGGCAGCGACGCACTGGACTATTGCACCAACGTCCATCCGCCAAGTTGGCCGGACGGACTCGACTGTTCGGTATTCACGCGCGAAACGCTCGAACGCGCGGACCGGGA
>JAJFHO010000031.1 GCA_021775575.1 Hyphomicrobiales bacterium | reverse complement strand
ACCCGCATCGGCAACTTGGAACAGGCCTATCGCGACTGTCTCACCGAACACCGCCTCGGTGACTGCTGCCCGATGCGCTTTGGCGTCGGGATTTCTGCAGCCTATCCACCGATATGGGAGAACCAGATCACCATCCAGCTTGAATGTGACGATGTGCTCGAACCCGGTATGGCCTTCTACATTCATTCCTCGATGCAGTCGCTTGAAGACAAGCAGGGCATGCTGATTGGCGGCAGCTATCTGATGACTGAGGAAGGGCCTGAACGGTTGGATAAGGCGCCCATCGAGCTGATCGTCCTCGATGGTTAGGCCTCAACGCCTGAACAATGCGTCGACGCGTTGAGTCCGCTTTCGCGGGCACGCCGGACATTACTAATCAAATTCGGTCCGGGATGTCCGGTTTCAAGTCCCTTTTCACCGTCAGTTTGACAGGTTGAGAAAGGGATTCATGACCCATTGCGGTCATAGTGGTCTTCCCGCCCAGACGCGTAGAGAGTCTTGTTTCAGAGGTAGGGCGGACATTCTCGCAAGCGGCCTGGCCAATTCATGCTGATGAGCACACGGCGCAATCCGGACAACCGCGCAGCGATAATCCAACGTGGTCTGTAAATGGGCCGTAATCGGTTTATGGTCGCGGAGTAAGCGCCCAGAGAGAGGGCCCGTCAATCAATCGGTCTTGGCTTTGCCGGACCGGCGCCAGCCTAACCGGAAGACGCACAACGAGGGAGGATCACATGCTGACCATCACTGCCGTCATCAGGGCCAAACAGGGGTCTGAGGACACCATGCGCCAGGGCCTGCTGGACGTCGCTGAAAACGTGCAGAAAAACGAGCCGGACACCATCGACTTCTTCATTTCCCAGGACCCGAACGACCCCTGCGTGTTCACGACATACGAACGCTTCACGGATCAGGCCGCCATGGACCTGCACAACAATTCCGATGCGGTGTCTCGTTTTTTCGGCATCGCCAAGCCGCTTCTCGATGGCGATGTGACCCTGGTGACCTGCAACGAAATTTCAGCCAAGCAGTGACAGGCGCCGAACTGCGGATAAGCCTCTAGAGCCCGTTCGGTGAATTCGGAGTCATTTTGATGGACCAAATCAGGATCACCGGCAAGGCGCGTCGCGCAGCGCGATGCGGAGCATCGGGCAAGCGGCGCAACGCTGCTGGTGGGCTGATCTGGCCCACCGAAGGCCGGGTTGTCTTGCCGCGCGCCTGACCACGCAGCAAGACAACCCGGTCAAAGCGGCTCGGAATTCATCGAATGGGCTCTAGATGTTAGTCTTGGCAACCTGATGATCGGTCTTGGCAAGGTCCTGGATCAGGGCTTCGAGGCTGGCGGCGGTCATTTTCGCGGGATTGAACGTCGAGTAGGTCGAATATTTGTTGTAGAGCGCATCGGATTTTTCCGACTGCCCGGCAAACGCCATGGTCCAGTCGGCGAAGCGGCGCGCCTCGACGGGATGGGCGTGGAGAATGACGATGTCGCCATGCCGGGGGTCGAGAGATATGCGGCAGAAGGTTTGCGTTACCGCCTTGCGGTCGCCTTCGAGAATCTGCGCGAAATACTCGTCGCTGAACATAAGCGCGCCCGAAATCCCGCTGCCCGGGTTGTTCTTCCTGCAGGATTGCAAGATGCTTTTCAGCTCCTGGGTCAAATTGGCCCCGGATTGACTGATTTTGTTGTGGCTGTAGTAGGTCAGCCGGAAGAGATACATTTGCGGGCTCCTGATAGTGTGCCCGCATATAAACGATCAGCTTGAAATTTCGGTTAATCCCCGGGCCCGGCAGAACCACGGTTACATGGCCGTTACTCCGGGTGCGCCGGTTCCCGCGTCACGGCTCTTCCTCCATCAGGAATAGCAGTAATGGGATGGACGCCCCCGTCCGGCTTCTCGATGAGCCATATTGGTTGAGTTAAACGGACCAGCAAAGGGACGCGTCATGCGAAAAATCAACAAAGCCGTGGATTGGTGCTACCAAATTGAATTTCATCCGGAGCAGTCCGCCGATCCAGGCCGTTCTGTTCCGTGTTGCTCAATGACGAGGGTCTTGACCGCCACGCTGGAGGGGAGATTGAGCGTAAACAAGATGGCATCGACCACCTCCCGGTTGGTCAACGAACCGTCAGGACCCCGAGGTTCGTTCCATGCGGGCTCGAGCGGCGATACATCTTCGAAATCTCCTGGATAGACTGCGGTGACCCTGACACGTGTTTGCTTCAGCTCATCGGTCAATCCCTGGACGAAGCCGTCCTGTGCCGCCTTCGCTGCCCTGAAGGCAACCGACGTTCCGAGCAGTGGCAAGTTGGGCAGGCCACTGGTTGAAACGACGGTGTGAATATCCGCATCGTCTCTTGCACGGAGTATGGGCAAGACGTGCCGGGTCAGGATCAGGGAGCCAATGGCAGCCGAAGCGATGCAGTTCTGAATGTCTGCATCGCTGACGTCCGCCATGGAGCCGGGCAACCACATTGCCCCGTTATGGATAAGCCCGTCGAGGTCCGGATGCTCCGCGACCAGCTTCCCGCCGGCCGCCGCGCAGCTCGCCGCGTCGGCGAGATCGCAGATCAGCGTCTCGACCGCCTGACCGGTGCGAGCCTGTATGGTCTCGGCCACGCCTGCCATGGCCTTGCCGTTGCGGGCGAGCAGAACCGGCCTGGCGCTGGCGTCCGCCATGGCAACGGCCAGTGCTGCACCAAGCCCACGGCTCGCGCCGGTGATGGCAAACTTCCGCCCTGAAATGCGCCGCAACGGCTCTTCTTGTGCGGTTTGGCGCTCCGTCATCGCTATCGCCAGACGTCCGGTCATGCAGGCTAGCTCCCCAATTAATTTTGAAAGGTATTACTTTGTAAATTAATTGGCATCAAGGGAGAAGACTGCGCGATAGCCGGCATGCATTCCCATTACTGCTTGCGGCGCCGACAGGCGGGAGGTCGGCACAAGACGATGACGCGGCGGAATTTCTGATCCCGCCGTAGTCACGTGACGCGGATAAAGCCGGCGAGGCCGGTCTTCTGGTGCTCGATGACGTGACAGTGAAAGGCCCAGTCTCCGGGGTTGTCGGCAACCAGGGCGATATCGATGGTCTCGTCCTTGAGCAGGAGGACCGTGTCTGTCCAGTAGGGCGCGAGCGTGCGCTTGTTGGAGCGCAAAGGCCTGAAGACCAGGCCATGCAGGTGAACCGGGTGGCGGTTGGGAGATTCGTTGCGCAGCCTCAGAATGTAGCTCTTGCCGTGGTCAAGCTCCGCCAGTGGCTCGGTGCCCGGGGCATTGTCGCCCGCCCAGGGCACCCGGTTGATCGACCAGAAAGTGGCGCCGAGCGAACCGCACAATCCGTCATTGGGCACCGTGCCCTCGGGCGACCAGCCGAACACGAACTCATGGGTCTGCGCCGTCGCGAGGTTCGGCTCAGGTATCGGGTTCGCCGGCAAGGGTTTCAGCTCCGCGAGGGAGCGGGCGGGACCGGTACCGACAGCGCGCAGTGTCGCCATCGTCTTATCGCCGGTGCCCATGCGGGTTTTGAGGAACACCTCCCGGCCTTCCCCGGCAGGCACGGCCACGGCGATGTCCACCCGCTGGCCGGGCGCCAGCGCCAGGGGTTCGGCCGCGCCGGGCAGTTCCGCGGGCCCGGAGAGGGGATGCCCGTCCCAGGCGATGATCCGCGCCTCGGCACCGGTGAGCGTGAGCCTGTAGATGCGGGTGGTGTCGGTGTTGGCGAGCCGCAGGCGCACCAGGCCGCCGGCGGGTTGATCATAGACCGGGGCGTGCAGCCAGTTCGCGGTCATCACGTTGCCGAGTGTGCCGGCCCGAGCCGCGCCGCCCAGCGTGTAGGCGTCGAGAAACGCATCGCTCTCGTCGAGCCGGAAGTCGCGCAGGTTGATGACCTGATCGGCATCGAAGCCCGGGTCCTCGGCTTCACGGACCACCAGAACGCCTGTAAGTCCGTGCGCCATCTGGGTCATGGTCATGCAGTGGGGGTGATACCAGTAGGTACCGGCATCCGGCGGAGTGAAGCCGTAGCGATAGGTTTCACCGCCGGCGATGGGAAACTGCGTGAGATAAGGCACGCCGTCCATGTCGTTGGGCACCCGAATGCCGTGCCAGTGCATGGCGGTGTACTCATCCAAAGTGTTGTGCACGTCAAGCACCACCGGCACACCCTGGCGCGCGAACAACACCGGCGGCGGCGCGTCGGCGGAGAGGGACACCATGTTCCGCGTCGGCTGCCAGCGCAGCACGAAGCTGGCGTTCTGTATCGTCAGCAGCTGCGAGCCCGGTGGTTCCGTGCCAGCCAGCCCGAGGTTCGCAAGGCCGGCCGTGCCCAGCGCCGCACCCATGGAGGCAAGCAGTTCGCGGCGCTTCATTGCATATCCCTCGTTACGCTAACGACCAGTCCGACAGGTCGCAGCCTGTTGTTCCGATGCAGAAAGTAGAGGAGGCGGAGAGCGGCACCAATGCGCCATTCCGTCAGGGGGGTGCCCGGAGGCAGGAGAGCCGGGACCGCCTATTTCGCCCGGCGGCCCTTGATAGCGGCAAGGGTCTTGGT
>JAJFHO010000004.1 GCA_021775575.1 Hyphomicrobiales bacterium | reverse complement strand
CAACCGGCAGGAGCAAGACGGCAGCAACCTGCTGCACGCTGAAAATGATGCCTTGGAGCGGGCCGGACGACGAGGGCGGCATTTCTTTCGGGAGTGCGAATTGTATACAACCTTGTCACCCTGCTCGATGTGCGCCGGCGCTGCCCTCTTTTACGGCATTCCCAAGGTAATTATCGGCGATGCAACGAACTATCACGGCGAGGAAGACTGGTTGCGCTCACGCGGCGTCCAAGTCGTTGTCGACGAGAGTGACGAATGCATAAAGCTGTTGCAGCGTTACAGGACCGAAAGGTCGGAGTCTTGGGCCAGATTGGTCGACTGAAAGGTGGCGTGAGTCACCGATTCCGCCGCAAGCAACAGTTCGGGGCCAATCGCTATCCGGTCGCCGGACACGCCGCAAGACCTCGAACCTGTCTCGTGGAATCACCTTGACGGCAGCGAAAACGTCGCTATTTCCATAGCGCTTGCGGCATTTGGAGAGCTCCGACGTGGGCAAAGACGCGCTCGAACATGGCATCGATCAGGCGACACGCTGGTTGTGGGACAACCAGGCGGGCGACGGCTATTGGGTCGGACGGCTCCAGTCCAACTCCTGCATGGAGGCGGAATGGATCATGGCGCTGCATTTCATGGGCCTGTCCAGTGATCCCGCCTACAAGCCGCTGATCGCCGGCATGGTGCAGGCGCTCCTGACGGAGCAGCGCGAGGACGGCGCCTGGCAGATCTACTCCGAGGCGCCCGCCGGCGACGTCAACGCCACGGTCGAGGCCTATGCCGCCCTGCGCACCGCCGGAATGAGCCCGGATGAGGAGCCCCTGCGCCGGGCCCGCGCCTGGATCGAAGGCAAGGGCGGCCTCTCAAAGGTGCGCGTCTTCACCCGCTACTGGCTCGCCCTCATCGGCGTGTGGCCGTGGCAGAAGACCCCCAACATTCCCGCCGAGGTAATCCGCTTTCCGGTGTGGTTCCCCTTCTCGATCTACAATTTCGCTTCGTGGGCGCGCGCCACCTTGATGCCGATTTCGATACTCTCGGCGAGCCGGCCGGTGGCCCCCCTGCCCGGTGGCGACCGGCTCGACGAGTTGTTCCCGGGTGGCCGCGAAGCCTTCGATTTCTCCCTGCCCAAGAAGGGCAAGGGCCCGGTGTCCTGGGAGCGCTTCTTCCTTGGCGCCGACAAGGTCCTGCACTGGCTGCAGAACAGAGGCGCAGTTCCCGGCCGCAGGGCCTCCGTCGCCCGCGGTCTCGAATGGATCATCCGCCATCAGGATGCGGACGGTGTGTGGGGCGGCATCCAGCCGCCGTGGATCTATTCCCTCATGGCGCTCCATGCCGAGGGCTACGCGCACTCCCACCCGGTCATGGCCAAAGGCCTCGACGCGCTCCTCGACGAGCGCTGGAAACTCGAAACCGAGGGCGGCACCTTCGTCCAGGCCTGCACGTCACCGGTCTGGGACACCCTGTTGAGCCTGCTCGCGGTCCAGGATGTCGAGGCGGAAACCCTCAACGCGCCGGCGGTCACCCGCGCCGTCGACTGGGTGCTGTCGAAGGAAGTGCGCGTCAAGGGCGACTGGGCGGTCAAGGTGAAGGATACGGAGCCCGGCGGCTGGTCCTTCGAATATGAGAACCTCTCCTATCCCGATGTCGACGACGCCGCGGTCGGCCTGATGGTCATGGCGCGGCTGCGCAACAAGCCGGAATGGCGCGAGAAAGGCGTCGAGGACGTGCTCGAGCGGGCCAAGGAATGGGTCTTCGGCATGCAGTCCGACAATGGCGGCTGGGGCGCCTTCGACAAGGACAATTCGAAACCGATCCTCACCAAGATCCCGTTCTCCGATTTCGGCGAGGCGATCGACCCGCCGAGCGTCGACGTCACCGCCCATGTGCTCGAGGGCCTCGGGCTGATGGACCATGGCACCGACCATCCGAAGGTCAAACGCGGCCTCGACTTCATCAAGCAACGCCAGCGCACCGACGGCAGCTGGTTCGGCCGCTGGGGCGTCAACTATGTCTATGGCACCGGCGCCGTCCTCCCCGCCTTGCATGCGGTGGGAGAGGACATGAAACAACCCTATATCCACAAGGCCGCCGACTGGTTGCTCGCCATGCAGAACGGGGACGGCGGCTGGGGCGAGACCTGCATGTCCTATATGGATCCGGCCCAGTCCGGCCGCTATCCGGCGAACAACGGTTCGGGCACCCGCTCGACCGCCTCGCAGACCGCATGGGGCCTGATGGGCCTGGTGGCGGTGGCCCGGCCCGGCGACGCGGAGGCGGTGCAGCGCGGCATCGACTTTCTGCTCACGACCCAGAAAGACGGCACCTGGGACGAGCCCGAATTCACCGGCACCGGCTTCCCCGGCTACGGCTTCGGCGACGAGATGGACTTCGACGACCCGGCCGCCGTTGCCTCCCTCAAACAGGGCCGCGAACTCGGCCGCGGGTTCATGATCAACTATCACATGTACCGGCACTATTTCCCGATGATGGCCATGGGCCGGGCCCGCAAATATCTGGCGAAACATGCCTGACGGCACGTCAGAACTGGAAGCGGCGGTCACGGAGTTTCTCGGCTCTGCCGGTGCGTCAGATACGGCGGGCGTGTTGGCGGCTCTGAAGTCGGACCATGACCGCGCCGCAACGCCCTACCACAACTGGACGCATATCGCGCACGGGCTCGACCTCCTCTGGGAATACCGCGACGAGATCCCGGAATTCGAGGCGGTGGCCATCGCCTGGCTCAACCATGACCGGGTCTATGACGCAAAAGCGTCCGACAATGAGGAGAAGAGCGCCGACCTCAGCCGTGCCATGTGCGAGGACCTGGGCCGCGCCGACCTGGCGGACCGGGTCGCCGAACTGATCCTCGACACCAAGCACCAGGTGGAGCCGCAGACGCCGGCGGGCAAATGGCTGGTCGGCGTCGACCTCGCCATTCTGGGCGAGACGGAGGAGCGTTTCGCCGCCTTCGACAAGAACATCCGCACCGAATACGCCCACGTCCCCGGCCCGCTCTACCGCATCGGCCGCGGCCGCATCCTGCGCGGCTTTCTGGACCGCGAGGAGATCTATCAGGTCCGAGAACTCAAGGTGCGGTTCGAAGAACAGGCGCGGGCGAACCTGAAGGCCGCGATTACCGCTTTAGGAGCGTGAATTCGGGCGTCCGGAGGCAAAAGGACCACCTGGGGTAACAGCGCAAGCATCCGATGCGCGATCCACGAGATACGCACCACTTCAATGGATCAGAAGATTTCGGGCCGTGGGTGTGGTGAATGTTTCCAGCGTAAGTCATCGGCCGACAATGTCCGGAATGCGCCAGTTAACGCCCGTCGGTTTCGAGGGCGCAATACGGGTATTAAGTGCAATAAGCGGTAGTTCCATATTTTGAGCGAATGACGGCTCCCCGCCGATGTTGTTGAAAAAGTCCCTATTGCGGTGCGGGAAGTCCTTTGATTCACTCAGTAATGAAGGAATTGGAGGATTCGGCCATGATGGGAACGCAAAAGGCACCTGCTCAGCTGTTCTATGACTTCGATCTGGACGAGCATGTGCCGGCCAATCACATGCTTCGAGAGATCGACCGGTTCCTGGACGTTGACGGGATGCGGTCGAAGCTGCGCCCGTTCTACAGCCATCTTGGCCGACCCTCGATCGATCCAGAATTGATCATGCGAATGCTCGTGATCGGTTACGTGATGGGCATCCGATCTGAGCGGCGTTTGTGCGATGAGGTGCACTTGAACCTGGCTTATCGCTGGTTCTGTCGACTCGGCCTGGACGGAAAGGTGCCGGACCATTCAACGTTCTCGAAGTATCGCCATGGCAAGTTCCGAGAAAGCGACATGCTGCGCCACGTTTTTGAAGCGACGGTCGAGCGTTGCCTTAGGGAGGACTTGGTCGCAGGCGATGGCTTTGCCGTCGACGCGAGCCTTATATCGGCCGACGCCAACAAAGCTCGTTCACTTCCAGCGTCAGAATGGAACCTTGATGTTGCACGCAGCATTGGTTCGCGGGCTGCGCGCGAGTATCTCGATACACTTGATGATGCTGCCTTTGGCGCTGCATCGCCTTCGCAACCGAAGTTTGTCGCCAAGTCAGATCCGGCGGCGCAATGGACGCGTGCCGAAGAGAGCCGACCCTACTTCGCTTATGCAACGAACTACCTGATCGACACACAGCACTCTGTCATCATGGATGTCGAGGCCACACGCGCTATCCGTCAGGCTGAGGTTGGCGCCTCCCAGACGATGATTGATCGCACGCAAGAACGCTTCGGCATCAAGCCGGACTGGATTGCAGCTGACACGGCCTACGGGTCAGCCGCGAACCTCGGCTGGCTCGTGAAGAAGCGTGGAATTATTCCGTTCATACCAGTGATCGACAAGGGTGAACGCACGGACGGAACCTTCTCTCGATCTGACTTTGAATGGGATGAGGAGAACGATCAATACATCTGCCCGGAGGGCCACGCATTGCTCCGGTTCCGTCGCAACTACTCAGATCAGAACCGGGTCAAGAAGACTGGTGGCACATACAAGTACCGGGCGCTCAAAGCGAGCTGTCAGGCTTGTCCGTCCAAGCAGAGATGCTGCCCCAACATGGAGTTCCGGGCCGTCACCCGCGAGCCGCATGAGGATGCCCGTGACTTCGCCCGCTCGGCACGCAAGACGAAGGCTTACAAGGTATCGCGGGACAAGCGGAAAAAAGTCGAGATGCTATTTGCCCACCTCAAGCGTATCCTCAATCTGACAAGACTAAGGCTACGAGGGCCAAACGGCGCCAAGGATGAGTTCCTTCTCGCAGCCATCGCCCAGAACCTTCGCAAACTCGCCAAGCTACGACCTCGAGGGCCAAACGAGGCAGCAATCGCATGAGGTAAGAACCGAGATATCGTAGCAATCGAGCGAGCCGGCGTCCCGAAGCCCGGCGAAACCGCTCGTGCAGCCGTCGACGCCAATGATCGGTCTGTGTGAAGCCTGACTTCTTCAACAAAATCGGCGGGGAGTGGACGTTCGCTGCAAGTTGAACGTACGTCTGGAAGATCCCAAAAGCGGACAACGAGTGCTCAGATCGTTGGCGCATCGAGAAATGGTCTCACCGATTTATCGATTGGAGTAGCTTCTGCGACACTTTTTCAACACCTAGAGACCAATCGACGGCCACTCTGTCGGCAAGAATGGGAGAATACTCGTACACTTCCTTTGCAGAAACTTCGTGCCAAACTGGTAGAATGACGTTTTGCTTCTCTACCAATTCGCGAGTGAATATCGTGTCGTACTCTCGCTTTGACCATCCCTCATTTCCTAAGAAATTCGGCGTGAGTATAAGCACGCATCTGGAGCACTCTTTCAACCCTCCTTCGATGCTGTCCCTCAAGCTGTCTCCAACTTGCAGTGAGAATTCGTCATACCAAACCGGGCACATTAGTTTCTGAAGCTGAAGAGCGATGGGCTCGGCAATTTCAGACTTGTCACGACTGTCGTGAGAGATGAAAGCAAGCGGCTTCTCAAACTTGTTCCGTTCAAGCACGTACTGTTCGCTTCTGAATGTCAACCTATGTCCGACGGTCTTCGCCTCGCTTGTCAATCGGCTTTTATGCACATCAGTGACAGGTCGCTGCGAG
>JAJFHO010000030.1 GCA_021775575.1 Hyphomicrobiales bacterium | reverse complement strand
AAACAACATATTTCACAATTAGGTGGCTCAAATGAAATAGCGGCCTCACCTAAAGAGGCTGTTCTTGAGCGTGTGCCGAACCCGCAAGCCGATACTCCATATGTGGCTCGCTTTACTTGCCCTGAATTTACGTCTCTTTGCCCTGTGACCGGTCAGCCTGATTTTGCGCAACTGATGATTGATTATGTGCCAGGTGAATGGCTGGTTGAATCAAAATCTCTGAAACTCTATCTCACATCGTTTCGTAATCATGGCGCTTTTCATGAAGATTGTACGGTAGCGATTGGTAAGCGAATAGCTGAATTATTGGAGCCACACTATTTACGTATTGGTGGATATTGGTATCCACGCGGCGGCATTCCTATTGATGTGTTTTGGCAATTTGGTACTGTACCTGAAAGTGTTTGGCTGCCAGACCAGAATGTGCCGAATTATCGCGGTCGTGGTTAGGCTCTAAGGCCATTTTTATCTGATTTCATTTCTATCAAGAGTAAAAAAGGTGTTTCCCCATGCGTCTACTTCCTAAACTGCTTAAAAAGGCTATCAAGAAGGGTACGTTGCGGTTAAGGGGACCAAAGGGTGAGGTTCATCTCATAGGCGGGCTTGAGGACGGCCCCGAGGTGAGCATTGAAATCACAGATCCAGCCTACGATTGGAAAATCGTTCTCAACCCGGAGCTTTATGCGGGCGAAGCTTATATGCATGGCGCCCTTAAGATTGAAACGGGCGATATCTATTCGTTTCTTGAATTATTTTTCCTTAATAAGCGCAGCTTTGACCTCACGGCCAGCCAGATTTACTGGAAAGGTGTGGCACGCAAGCTCAAACGTTTTCAACAGCACAACCCGATTGCAAGAGCGCGGGCAAATGTGAAGCATCATTATGATTTAGGGAATGAGTTATACCGACTGTTTCTTGATGAGGATATGCAATATTCCTGCGGTTATTATGCTGAGGGCGTGCAAACTCTTGAAGAGGCACAATTAGCCAAGAAACGTCACCTAGCCGCCAAACTTGGATTAGAAGATGGACAGCGGATTTTAGAGATCGGTTGTGGTTGGGGTGGCTTGTCGCTTTATCTCTCGCAACTGGCTGATGTTGAGATCACGGCGGTTACGCTCTCGAAAGAACAGATTGATATAGCACGCGCCAGAGCGGCAGCGGCATCATTGACAGACCGTGTGAATTTCAAGCTTTGTGATTACCGTGAAGTATCTGGCACCTTTGATCGGGTGATTTCTGTTGGTATGCTTGAGCATGTGGGTGTTGGGCATTTAGATGAGTATTTCTTAAATGTGCGGGATCGTTTGAGTGCGGATGGCTTGGCACTTATTCACTCTATCAGTTCTAAAGCGCCTCCTGGTATTACAGGTCCGTTTTTAGCGAAATATATATTCCCGGGCGGCTATAGCCCCTCTTTATCGGAGGCGATTACGTCTGTGGAGCATAGCGGCTTGTGGGCGCTTGATATTGAGATTTGGCGCAAGCATTATGGGCATACGCTACGTGAGTGGCGCATGCGCTGCGAAGAGAACAAAGATCAGATCATCAAACTCTATGATGAAAAATTTTATCGGATGTGGGAGTTTTACTTAGCGGCCTGTGAAGGCGCGTTTATGCATGGGGCGTCTCATGTGTTCCAGATGCAGCTTGCACGTTCTCCTGATGCGGCACCATTGACGAGGGGCTATGTTGAGGAGCGGACGGTGCACATAAAAGAAAGTGAGCCATTGTTCCTTGGGAAATTGCAAGACGCTACTGATGAAGCTTTTGCTGGCTTATCTTTTTAACCCTTCACCACATCATCAATTGCCTTGAGGCTTTGCAGGAGAGCCTTTAGCTCTTTTAACGGGATCATGTTGGGGCCGTCTGAGGGGGCGTTGTCTGGGTCGTCATGGGTTTCGATGAATAGGCCGCTAACGCCGACTGCGACAGCTGCTCTTGCCAATACGGGCACGAATTCTCGTTGGCCGCCGCTTGATGTGCCCTGCCCGCCTGGTTGTTGCACAGAGTGCGTTGCGTCAAACACAACCGGACAGCCTGTTTCTGCCATGATGGGTAGGCCTCTGAAGTCTGTCACCAGCGTGTTATAGCCAAAGCTTGCACCGCGCTCAGTGAGCAAGATGTTTTGATTGCCGGTAGATAGGACTTTATCGACGACGTTTCTCATATCCCAAGGAGCCAAGAACTGACCTTTTTTAATTTTTATGACTTTACCGGTTTTACCGGCGGCTACTAGCAAGTCCGTTTGGCGGCAAAGAAACGCTGGGATTTGCAGGACATCGACCACTTCGGCGACAGGGGCACACTGGCTTACCTCATGTATATCTGTGAGGATTGCAAGGTCTAGCTGCTCTTTAATTTCAGCGAAAATCTCTAAGCTTTTATCCAGGCCCAATCCGCGCTTGCCGCTTGCGCTGGTTCTATTAGCTTTATCGAATGAAGCTTTGAAGACAAAGGGAATGTTTAACTCGCTGCAAATTTCTTTGATGCCTTCAGCCATC
>JAJFHO010000281.1 GCA_021775575.1 Hyphomicrobiales bacterium | reverse complement strand
CCAGGGGCGGGAGGCGACGTTGTTTCCCGCGGCAAGACCGTGGCGCAAGCCACGTCTCGGCCCCCCCCGGCCGATTGACCAGGATCAATGAAGGCCGCTGCTTCAGGTGCAGAGTGATGTTATGTGGCGCTAACCGGGGATGTGACATGTCGGTCAGGGATTGGGACAAATTTCTATCGCAAACGAATGAGCGAATGGTTCAGGTGCGCACGGGCGTTCCAGAGGTCGCCAAGGCCTTTGCCGAACTTGCCAAAGCCGCGATTGGCCCTGGCGCGCTCGATTCAAAGACAAAGGAATTGATTGCGCTTGCTATCGGCATCACCGCCCGATGCGACGGGTGCCTGGTTTATCATACCAAAGCGGCCATTCGGCATGGCGCAACGCGCGACGAGGTTCTGGAAACGATTGGTGTTGCCGTCTATATGGGCGGCGGTCCATCCATGATCTACGGCGCTGAAGCCTTGGCCGCCTTCGACGCTCAATCGGGCGATGCCGGCTGAATTGCAGGGCAAAAACACAGCCTCGCTCTCTTGTCGTTCGCTGCCGCCGCGGCGGTCAGAGACGCCACTCCAGATCGCACATCTCCTTTTTTTGATAACTGCATGGGGTAGGTTTGTCGCCGATCGAGGTTCTATCAACCGGAGGCAAAAGCAACCATGAGCGTTCAACGGCTTACATCAAAGGATTTCGGGCTTCTTGAAAACCCCGGCGTGAAGTCGGTTCAAATTATCTGGGGCCAGAACGCTCCCGACGCCAAGGTCACGGTCACGCGTGTAACCGTTCAGCCCGGGTCAACGCAAGCACGCCACTCGCACGACAATGCCGAACAAATATGGCTGGTCGAACGGGGCACCGCAACTGTCCTGCTTGCAAACGAGCAAACCTCTCAAATGCATGCAGGCGACGTAATTCTTACGCCACCCGGTGACATTCACGGAATAATAAACACGGGCCCGGAGACGCTTGTCTATCTCGCGATTACAACCCCGCCACAGGATTTCAGCGCGGCATACGCGCAAACCGGGGAAACGTCGTGATCAGGAGTTCCGAGTTGTGTCATGAGCAGTTCTGCCAAGGAAGATCGCCAGACGTCGCTTGCGGCCCTTAGGTAATGTGTGCCCGCGCGCTTTCCATCAACCAGGCCAGCGCCTTGTCCAGCGTCTCATGCGCATCGCCCGGCGGCGGATTGCTTTCGCGCGCTGCGAGCGTCGCGGCATAACGCTTTTGCAGCGCGGAGGTGACCGCGGCGTCGAAACCGAGCGATTTCAGCTGCGCCGCCGATTCCTCCATTTCATGCATGCGCCGTCCGGCGTGCAGGATATGGGTGGTGGCCAGCGAGCCGATCAGATCGACAATCGGCGCGGCGTCGATGTCGGCCAGGTTTTCTTCCAATCTGTCGCGGAGGCCCAGATGCTCAGCCGCCGTGAAGCTCTCGATGGCGACGCATTCGATGCCCTTCACGATCACCGAACGCAGCAGTTTGAGCGCGACCGCGTCTCCCGGCGCCGCGCCTTCGAGAAACCGCACCGGCGCGCCCATCATGTCGAACGGCCCCCGCGCGGCCTTCTCGCCGGCGATCAGAACGGGTGTCGCGCCGCCGGTAAGCGCAATGGCTCCCATGATGGCGGTATCGACAAATGTGCGGCCGGCTTCGGAAAATTGCTTGGCGGAGGCCCGCAAATCGGCCGGGCTGCCGGTGGAGACGTCGATATAAACCGCGTGCCGCGCAAGAAAGGGAAGCGCGGAGCGCGCCGCCACGACGGTCTCCCTGCCCGGAACCGCGGCGATGGCGGCGTCGCACTCTGTCAGCCACGCGTCCGGTGCGCCATGCAGCGTCTCTCCCAACTCCAGCGCCACGGCGCCCGGTCGCCCGCCGGGCTCGATATCGCACAATGACAGAGTTGCCTTGCCGCGCAGTGCGCGCGCGTAAGCGCCGCCGACCTCGCCGCAGCCAATGATGGCAATATGCATGGAGCCTGGACCTTTTTGGTTAAATCATGCGGACCCGCTTGCAGAGTCCGGTATGTCATGTAGCATCTTTCCCGGCTCATGGAATTGGCGGGAGGCGCCGCAAGCGCGTGCTGGCGTCGCAATGCCGAGCTTTCCGGCCACACGGAGCAGGGCGATGAGAAATCAGGACTATCTTCCCGACGGCAGCGTCCTGGCGGGCGGTTACCGGGTCGAGGAGGTGCTGGGTGCGGGCGGTTTCGGCATCACCTACCGTGCGACCGACCTGCTGTTGAACAAGAATGTCGTGATCAAGGAATATTTCCCGCGAACCTGGGCCGCGCGGGAAGGCGTGGAGGTGATGCCGAAATATGGCGCCGCCCTGCGCCCGGAGGAGGACGACGCGCCTTCCGAAAGCGGCGCCGGGACGGCGACAGCAAAAATCGGCGAGGGCGAGGCATCGCAAAGCGACGACTATCAATGGGGCCTGAAAAAATTTCTCGCCGAGGCGCAGACGATCGCAAAATACACCCATCCCAATATCGTACGCATCTGGCGCTATTTCCAGGAGAACAACACCGCCTACCTCGTCCTCGATTTCGAGGAGGGCAGGGATTTCCGCGACTGGCTGGCCGACCTTGGACGCCCGCCGAACCAGGCCGAGCTCGATACAATCGTCGCGTCGCTTATGGACGCGCTCGAAATGCTGCACGGCAACGATTGCATTCACCGCGATATCGCGCCGGACAATGTCAGGATTCGGTCCGACGGCTCCCCGGTCATCCTCGACTTCGGCGCAGTCAGGGAGGCGCCGGAGCGCGGGCCGGTGGATATCGCGGCCATCGTCAAGCCCGGCTATTCGCCGCCCGAGCAATATACCGCGGCCGGCGACAAGATCGGCCCCTGGTCCGATATCTACGCGATGGCCGCCATGCTGCATGAGGCGATCTCCGGCGCGACGCCGCCGGACAGCACCTTCCGGCTGATGGACGATACGCTGCCGCCGCTCAAGGGCCTTGCCGGGGGCGATTTCAGGGAGGACTTCCTGGCAGGCCTGGATCAGGGGCTGGCGCCGCGCTACATGGACAGGCCGCAGAATATTGCCGAGTGGCGCCGCGCCCTGTTTGAAGGCGCGCGGGCCGCCTCCCGGGCGGAGGGCGCGATGGCCCAGGCGCGCCCGCGCGGATCGAAGATTTTTATCTCCTACCGGCGCAACGACACCGAGGACATCGCCTGGCATCTGGTCGAGCGGCTGGAAAATGAATTCGGCAAGGAGGACATCTATTTCGATGTCGACGCCATCCCCTTCGGCGTCGACTTCCGCCAGCATATCGAGCAGGCCCTCTCGCAATGCGCCGTCGTGCTGGCGGTTATCGGCCCCGACTGGATGTCCGGCAAGACGCAGGCCGCGGCGGGCGAAACAGACTATGTGCAGTTTGAAATCGAGACGGCGTTTCAATACCGGGTGCCGGTTATTCCGGTGCTGAGCGGCGCCGTCGCCATGCCGCCCCCGGACCAGATCCCCGAGCCGATCCGCGCCATCCACAAGCTGAACGCGGCGACGCTGAGCCTGGGGCGGGACTTCCGCACCGGCATGGACCGCCTCGTCACCTCGATCCGCACCCAGAAATCGATCACCATGATGCAGCGCTGAGGGTTGCGTTGAACTTTCTGCCGGACGGGGCATTCAACTCCCGTCCGGCGGGGGAAATTGTTCCTCTACTGGTTTCTTGATGCAGCCCCTATTTAGCATCAAGTTTTTTGGCGATCCGCTTTGTCTCATTGAGATGGTGCAAGAAGTGCGGAAGGACCGTTTCAAAATGCGCCTTCAATTCCGGATCTTTCACCGCCGGCAGAAGAACGGTTTTGACCGCATCCATCGCAGCCGTATGGAATTCGATTTCGTGCAGGAGGTAGGCGCGATCGAAAGCTGCGCCGGATTTTGCTCGCAACTTCCCTATTGCATCGTAATGGGTCTTTGCTGCCGCTGCGCGGCCCGCCGGCAGTTTTGGTGTTACGCCGATTTTGCCGGCAAGTTCGTGGGCGGCCTTGCGCACACCGGTATGATCCCTCGCCACCATTTCGGCAAGCGCCCGTACATCCGACGAATGGGCTTTTGTCTGGCCGACGAGCGCCGTCTCAATGTCGAAGCTGTTAACCTGATTATAGATCGCGATGATCGCGGCGTCGCCGAGTTTGGCGGTCTTATTGCCAGCATAGCTGCCGGCGCTGCCCAGCGCCACAACGGGGAGCAGGCAAGATAGCGCCACTGCGGTCTTCAATGCCGTTCTTCTCAACATAATACAAATCTCCTTCAAACTGATTTCTTTGGTTGGGTGATCGCTGTCTGGGAGCGCTTGCAAAGCAGCCTAAAGGCGACTAAATTGGTTTAGAAATAATATTTATGAATATCACTGATTTATAAATTGAATGAGCTGCACATGAAACTAAGACAGCTTCAATTTGCTCAAGCCATTGCGGAAAGCCGGTCGTTCAGCCAGGCGGCAGTTCTTTGCCATGCGACTCAGCCGACATTGTCCAATGCTATTTCCCAACTGGAAAAAGAGCTGGGCGGCAAACTCTTTACGCGCACGACGAGAAAGGTGGACCTGACACCCTTCGGCACTTATCTGCTGCCCTATCTCCAGACGGTTCTCGATGGGCGTGCGGAAATGCAAAAGGCGGCGGAAGCCTTCCATAATCCCGCCCATAAGCTGCTTCGGATTGGTTTTTCGCCGCTTGTAGATATGAAACTTCTGGACCGGATCCTGGTACCCTATCGTCAACGCTATCCAGATGTCAGTATTTTCTTCAAGGAATGTCTGCTTGATGATCTGTCACAACGTTTATCGAATAACGTTGTCGATATCGCGATTGTGCCACAAAATCTGCAAGACGCTCCCTGCGAACGTTTTGTCTTTTATAGTGATGAGCTTTTCTATCTGTCCAAGGACATTGGGCAAAGCCCTTCTGTTGTCAGTTCATCTCGGATTTCAAGCCTGCCTGACGACCCGATTATTCTCACCGGCGGCGGCTGCGGACTGAACGGGTCGCTGAAAGCGTTGTTTGAGCAGCAGGGTGCAATACTGCAAACCTATCCCGGCCAGGCGGTAAGCTATCAGGCGATTGAGGAATGGACGGAGCTTGGCATTGGCGCCGGAATACTGCCCAAAGCAAAACTGCTGATCTCGAATGAACGCTCCATCCCCTTACATATGAATGACGGCCGCCGTGCAGTCTTCACGTTTGAATGGATTTGGAACTGCACCGTGAGCTCCAAGTCCCATATTGCGGATTTTGTCGACTATGTTCGAACAACCGTACCGATCCTGATCGGTGGCGCGGCGGAGTGCCGGTTGCCCGCAAGAAGGGATACCGGTTGAGGCTTGTGCTTCCAGGCCACAATTCTGATGATGATCGCTGGTGCGCTCACTTGACCGACAGGCAGGTACATGCTGCCTTTTCAAACACGATATGTGAGACGCTGCCGAAGGATGAGCCGTCCGATGCGCTCGCGCCCCGGCAGCCCATGACGATCGTGTTGGCACCGCTGCGCTTGTGCGCAATGAGGATACATTCGGCCGGATCGCCAACCTCCACCGCCAGAATATCGGCTTCGAGGCCGCGCCGGCGAACCTTGCCGGCGGCCTGTTGCAATATCTTTTCGCCAACCGCCCTGAGCAGGCTCTCGGGGACCGCCCCGGACGCCTTGCCGGCGGCCTCCTGCAGCGCCGCCTTCAGTTTTGGATCGAACATCTTGGCGGTCATCAGCCCGAGAAGTTCGCTCGCCCGCCTGCC
>JAJFHO010000029.1 GCA_021775575.1 Hyphomicrobiales bacterium | reverse complement strand
TTTCACCGGTATCGATTCGGCCTATGAGCCGCCCGAAAGGGCCGATATCCAGCTCGATGCCGGCGGTACCACGCCGGACGATCTCGTTTCCGAACTTGTCGAGGCTCTGGAAAAAGGTCGGTTTATCTGATTGATTTTACGATGAAATCAACCTTTATCGCGGCACCAGAATTTGCCGGACGGTATGTCCGTCGGCCAGCTTGTCAAAAGCCGAGTTGAGGTCTTCCAGGCCAATGCTGTCCGACAACAGCCGGTCCACCGGCAACAATCCCCGCTGATAGAGTTCGATATAGCGCGGGACATCGCGCAGCGGTACGCAACTCCCGATATAGCTGCCCTTGAGCGTGCGCTCCTCGGCCACCAGATTGACATGCTGCAGCGGGAATCTGGCATCGGGGTGAGGGAGGCCCGCGGTAACGGTTTCACCGCCGCGCCGCGTGATCTTGTAAGCCAGCTCCAGCGCCTTGGCGGAACCCGCCATTTCAAAGGCGTAATGAACCCCGCCGCCCGTTGCGTCGCGTATGGCTTCGATGGTGTTCTCATCCCCGGCATTGAAGGTGTCGGTGGCACCGAGCTGTCTGGCGAGCGCAAGTTTCTCGTCGAGCATGTCGATGGCGATGATCTGTGAGCAACCGCTCATTTTGGCGGCCAGCAGCGAATTGAGGCCGACGCCGCCAAGCCCAATGACGGCGGCGGTCGTGCCGGGAGGAACTTTGGCCGTGTTGACCACCGCGCCAACGCCGGTGAGTACCGCACATCCGAATAGCGCCGCTTCCTCGAAGGGCAGGGTCTTGTCGATCTTGATCAGCGAGTTGCGCGAGCACACCGAATATTCAGAGAAAACCGAAACGCCCATGTGGTGATTGACCGGTTTGCCATTGAGAGAGAGACGGTGCTCGCCGGAAATCAGCGTTCCCTCATTATTGGCAACCGCGCCGGGCTCGCAGAGTGCCGGCCGGCCTTCCATGCAGGGCAGGCAATGGCCGCAGCTCGGCACAAACACGACCACCACATGGTCTCCGGCGACCAGATCATGCACGCCGGGGCCGACTTCCATAACCTCGCCGGCAGCTTCATGGCCGAGCGCCATCGGGGTCGGGCGTGGCCGGCTGCCGTTCATGACCGACAGATCGGAGTGACACAGGCCCGCGGCCTTGATCTGGATCAGGACTTCGCCGTCGCCCGGCGGTTCAAGATCCAGTTCCTCGATAACGAGAGGTTTTGAGTCGCTATAGGGCCTTTCGCTGCCCATTTCATGCAGCACCGCCGCGCGTGTCTTCATTCTTGCCTCCAGAAAATCCGGCTTCTTGATCGCCTTTTTCCAGAGGTTTTGCAATGACGACCGGAAACGCGGGCCGATATTTCCCCGGTGTGGTGTTTGTTTTTGCTCACGGCTATGAATGGTTTACCGCTCACGGCTAATCCTCGCCCTTCGGGCTCGGGCCGCCGCGAGGGCGGCCTGACCGGCCGACGCGCGGTCGCGCTTGCCTCCCTTCGGTCGGATCGGTGTGGAGCGGTTGGGTTGTTGTTTTCGCTCACGGCTGTTCCGGCCTTTGGCCGGGCCTCCGCGGGGGCGCGCCATAAGGCGCGGCGGCCGGTCGGCCTTGCCTCCCTCCGGTCGGTTTGGAGCAATGTGGCACGGCCTTGCCGCATCACGCTGGAACCGAGCGCACGACCAGTGCGCGAGGCAAGCGCGACCGCGCGCCGGCCGATAGGCCGCGCCCGCGCAGGTCATCATTGTCATTTGCAAATCGGCAATGGGCGGGGCTTGCCTTTGGGAAGAGCATCCCTCCATTCATTGATGATCGGCTGGAGGGTTTCCTTGGGCCAGAATTTGGGAGCGCCGATGGCCTGCAAACAGGTAGAGTTCCAATACAGTCCGGCTCGAGACAGAGACTGTCGGTCCTTCACCGCCTTGGCGACGGCGTCGATATCGCCGGATTCAGGATAGATGTAGAGTGTCGTCGGGTTGTCCTGCACCATCGCGATAATTTTGCTGGAATCCGATTGCGACCAGGTTGTGCACCCGTTGCTGCGGCCGCTGGTGTAGTTCACCAGTTTACCAAAAGGAACATACCCCTCCTCGTCCGCATAGGGGCTTTTCGGATTCTTGTAGCGGCACCGCTTTCTCAAACCAACGGCCTGATGTCCGCCGATGGCCCGCTCCCAGGCGTTCGCGGTTGCGCCTTCCCCGACAAAGGGGAGAAACGGGCGAACGAAAGGCGTCTTCTTGCCTGAACGTCGGTAATAGCCTTTAAACGACTCTCTCGCCTCCGCCGTCATATAGACGCCGCCCGCAGTCAGGTTTGACCCCTCCGCATTGCTGAAGTTCTTCGCGCATCGCCGGCCGTTTGAGAAATTCGCGCGCCGCAGTTTGCGCCCGTTGCCATAGCCTGACGTCGTCGCGCGGAACGACTTGTCCGCCTCGCAGATGATGTAGAACCGCCGCCCCAACTTGCCGCTGCCATCCCTGCTGGGGCGCGTCGCATCCATGGCAAAGTAACAGGGATTCCTGACCTCGCCTTCGTCAACTTTTCGCCGGTAAAGCGCGCGCGCCCTCTTTAAAACCACCGGTGCGATCTGGCCTTCACCCGTGCCGACATGCGCCCGCAGCCAGGTCGGAATGTCCGGTGTTTGCTCCGCTGCCCGAGACAGGTGAGAACCCGACAAGGGGATACTGATCATGACGGCAATCGTCAGAAGGAGCGATCTCAACGGCAAAGCGCGATTCTCCTGTTAAGGCATCCTGAACGCCGGCTTAGCATAAGTCGCCCAAGCAAAAAGAACCATGCCGTGGATGCCAGTTCAAGCCTCGAAGCGTGAGAGTGCAACTGTGCGCTCCATCGGGAGCTAAAATGTCATGGCAGGCAAATATTTGTCACCCCATCCTGTGTCTGGTCGGTGGTTGGGAATGTCCGCTCATGGCACTTGGCGGACGTTAAGGCGCAATCCGGTTTATGTCCGCATTCGAAGGCGGAGCTGCCGTTGCGAGCGAAAATCCGCCCTCTAAGATTTTTGCTTCTGCTTCTGGATCTTCGCCCAGCTGTCGCGCAGGCCGACAGTGCGGTTGAACACAAGCCGCTGCGCGCCCGTATCAGGGTCGAGGCGGAAATAGCCCTGCCGCTCGAACTGAACGGTCGCGTCGCCTGCATCGGCCAGCGCCGGTTCCAGCTTGGCATTGTCCAGAATGACGAGAGAATCCGGGTTGAGCGCTTGGCCGAGATCGTCCGCAATCGCCGGTTCGGTCTCGGTAAAAAGCGGGTCGTAGAGCCTGACTTCGGCTGGAACGCAATGCTGCGCCGAGACCCAGTGCAGCGTCGCCTTGACCTTGCGGCCGTCGGGCGCATTGCCGCCGCGGGTTTGGGGATCGTAGCTGCAGCGCAATTCGCTCACTTCGCCGGCTGCGTCCTTGATCACCTCGTTGCAGGTGAGGAAATAGGCGTAACGCAACCGCACCTCGCGCCCCGGAGCGAGCCGGAAGAATTTCTTAGGCGGATCCTCCATGAAATCGTCGCGCTCGATATAAAGCTCGCGCGAGAATGGCACTTTCCGCTTTCCCGCCGTTTCGTCCTCCGGGTTGTTGATGGCGTCGAGCTCTTCCGATTGTCCTTCGGGATAATTCTCGATCACCACCTTGAGCGGCTTGAGAACGGCCATCCGCCGCAGCGCCGCCTTGTTCAGAATTTCGCGGACGCAATATTCGAGCAACGCCATTTCGATGACATTGTCCTGCTTGGTTATGCCGACGCGGGCGGCGAAATCACGCAATGCTTCGGGCGGGTAGCCGCGCCGTCTCATACCCGAGATCGTCGGCATGCGCGGATCGTCCCACCCTGTCACATGGCCTTCCCCGACAAGCTGCATGAGGCGCCGTTTCGAGAGCAGCGTATGGGTCAGGTTGAGGCGCGAAAACTCATACTGCCGGGGCCGCGCGGGGACGGGGAGATTTTCGATGAACCAGTCATAGAGCGGCCGGTGGTCGGCGAATTCAAGCGTGCACAAGGAGTGCGTGATCCCTTCGATTGCGTCGGACTGACCGTGCGCGAAATCGTAATTCGGGTAGATGTGCCATGCATCGCCTGTGCGCGGGTGAGTAGCATGCAAAATTCGGTAGAGAACAGGATCGCGCAGATTGATATTGCCCGAGGCCATGTCGATCTTCGCCCGCACGACGCGTTGCCCTTCCTTGAACTCGCCTGCGCGCATCCGCGCGAACAGGTCGAGATTGTCGTCAATCGAACGGTCCCTGTGCGGGCTGTTCTTGCCGGGCTCGGTCAGCGTGCCGCGATATTCCCGCATTTCCTCCGCCGACAAATCGTCGACATAGGCCTTGCCTTCGCGGATCAGATGCTCCGCCCACTCATACAGTTTCTCAAAATAGTCGGAGGCAAAATAGAGATGTTCCCCCCAGTCGAATCCGAGCCAGCGGACATCTTCCTTGATCGCCTCGATATACTCCTCTTCCTCCTTGACCGGGTTGGTGTCATCGAAGCGCATATGGCAGCGCCCGCCGAACTCCTTCGCCAAACCGAAATTCAGACAAATGGATTTGGCGTGGCCAATATGAAGATAGCCGTTGGGCTCGGGCGGGAAACGGGTGATGAGCGACCCGACGCGTCCGCTTGCAAGATCGTCCTTGACGATATCCCTGATAAAATTGCTTGGCGTATCTGCCGCCGTTGCTTCAGCTTCGCTCACGCTTGTCCTGCTCTCTGTCTGTGTTTCGTTTCGTCATCAGCTTTCCGCCCGGCCGGGTAGACATGAGACGCAGGCAAACCGGGGACATGAGACTGGCCAAACCCAATGCCCACGGAGGCAACGCCGCTGTTGGCGCAAAGCAGGCGCAGATGACCGCAGCCTTGCCTGTCAGGAAAATCGTCCAAACCGGGCCCAATCTCATTGGGCCTGCCCCGGTTTTGCAGCCATTGCTGGAATAGCAGAGTTGCTGGCTGGGGCGCAGGGATTCGAACCCCGATATCTCGGACCAGAACCGAGCGTAATGCCATTATACGACGCCCCAATGTCACCGCGTACCGGCGCAGCTGTTTCTATCAACCCGCGAATCGCGAAGCAAGGCAGGCTTGTATGGCCCATGGTTATTAACCGTTGGTGGACCGTTGCCTTGCGTTGCCGCAACAAGTAACACACCACCTGAGATTATGAACGATACTCGGCCAGAAACCAGACCGGGGAGACGCCTGTGAAAATCTGCATGATCGGCGCCGGCTATGTCGGACTTGTATCGGCGGCATGTTTTTCGGAATTCGGCTGGTCGGTCGAGTGCGTCGACAAGGATGCCGAAAAGGTAGAGCAGCTTCGGCAAGGCCGGGTTCCAATCTACGAACCGGGTCTCGACGACCTGCTGGAGCGCAATCTCGCCAATGGCCGTATTCGCTTTTCGAGCGATCTGGGAAGCGCGGTTGCGGTGGCGGATCTCGTTTTTCTTGCCGTGGGCACGCCGATGCGCCGCGGCGACGGCTATGCCGACCTCACTTATGTCTACGAAGTGGTCGAGGAACTGACGCCGCATCTCGACGGCTTTACGGTCGTTACCACCAAATCCACCGTGCCCGTGGGCACCAGCCGCGAAATCGAGAGTCGCATCCGGGCGCGGCGCGCTGGCGTGGATATCGCGGTTTGTTCCAACCCGGAATTTTTGCGCGAGGGCTCGGCCATCCAGGATTTTACCCATCCTGACCGTGTCCTTGTCGGCTGTGACGATGAACGCGCCCGCGAAGTGATGGAGAGGCTTTACAAGCCGCTTACGCTGCGCAATGCCCCGCTGATTTTCGTCAGCCGCGAGTCGGCGGAACTCGCCAAATACGCCGCCAACTCATTCCTCGCCATGAAGGTCAGCTTTATCAATGAGGTGGCGGATCTGTGCGAGAAAGTCGGCGCCGATGTTCATGAGGTCGCGACCGCGATCGGGTCCGACGGGCGCATCGGCGACAAATTCCTTCACCCGGGTCCCGGCTATGGCGGCTCCTGCTTTCCGAAGGACGTGGCGGCGCTCATTCGCACGGCGCGCGAGGCGAAGGCGCCGCTCTCGCTGGTGGAACAGGTTGAAAAGGTCAATACCGAGCGCAAGCTGGCCATGGCCGTTCGCGTCGAGGAGGCGTCCGGCGGCAATCTGCAAGGCAAAACGCTTGCGGTCCTGGGCGTCACCTTCAAACCGAATACCGATGACATGCGCGAGGCGCCAAGTCTCGTCGTCGTGCCAAGGCTGCAGGAGCGTGGCGCCAGCATTCGCGTTTACGACCCGCACGGGCGGGCCAATGCCGAGGCAATGCTGCCCGGCGTCGAATGGTGCGAGGGCGCCCTGGAGGCCGCCGAAGGCGCCGATGCGGTCGTCGTGATGACGGAATGGAACGAGTTCCGGGCGCTTAGTCTGAAAAAGCTCGCGCGGCGGATGCGCGGCGCCACGCTGATCGATCTTCGCAATATCTACAATGCGGACATGGCGAGAGATGCCGGATTATCCTACACCTCGCTCGGCCGCTGAATGGGTTTTTTCCTGCTCAGGTCATGAACCCATAAATGCAGACTGTTCCGCGCGGTATTTATGAGTTCATGACCTGGGCTCGGGCTGTTACACTCCACCGAACTTCGAATCCGGAAAGGACGTCCGCGGGCTTCTTGAAATCGGCTTTTTGCCGGGCGGGACGCCGGGACGCGAGGGCGAGGATTGTGACTGGGCCGAGCGACGATAGGCGCGCGGCTGCCAGGGAACCGTGCGGACCAAAAAATTCGCGCGAAGACGCTGAGAACCAGCGCGGCTCGAAGGGAAGCGGCAAGACCGCCAGAACTCCCGCCGGCCGTTCCGGTTCAGCGGTTCCGGAGCGGGCAGACCGGGCGGCAAAATCCGGGAAAGGCCGGGAGAAGGCGCGTCTTCCCGCCTATGCCGCCCTCGATCTTGGAACCAACAATTGCCGCCTGCTTGTCGCCCGGCCTTCGCGTCGCGGCTTTTACGTTATCGACGCTTTTTCCCGGATTATTCGCCTTGGCGAGGGCATATCGGGCACCGGCCGCCTGGCGCCGGATGCGATGGAGCGCACCCTCGAAGCCCTCAAGATTTGCGCTGAAAAAATGATGCGCCGCGGCGTGCGGCGATCGCGGGTAATCGCCACCGAAGCGTGCAGGGTTGCTGAAAACAGCGATGAATTCATTGCGCGGGTTCGCGACCGGACCGGTCTGAAGCTAGAGGTGGTCAGCCGCGAAACCGAGGCGAGACTGGCCGTCTCCGGCTGCGCCTCCCTGCTCGACAGCGATTGCGACTGGGCGCTTGTTTTTGATATCGGGGGCGGCAGTTCCGAACTGATCTGGCTCGATTTGTCGCGCCGCAAGCGAAGCTGGCGCCGCTCGATTTACGATCGGCTGGACGCACAGAATTGCATCGTCGCCTGGACCTCGCTGCCGCTCGGTGTGGTGACGCTTGCGGAAAAGCATGGCGGGCGGGACATCGGATGCGACATATATGAAGCCATGGTTGCCGATGTGAGTGTCAAGCTTGCCGAGTTTGAGTCCGAGCATGGCCTGAAGGACCGGGTAGAGAACGGCCGGACTCACATGCTTGGCACCTCGGGTACGGTAACGACAATCGCCGGTATCCATTTGGAATTGCCGTCTTACGACCGTAAACGGGTCGATGGTTGCTGGCTGAAAATTCCCGAGGTGCAGCAAGTTTCTCGTGATCTCATGAATATGAGCTATGAGGAGCGCGTCGCGCAGCCCTGTGTGGGCCACGAACGGGCCGATCTGGTGCTGGCGGGATGCGCGATCCTGGAAGCGATGCTTCGTATCTGGCCCTGCGACCGCCTGCGCGTCGCCGACCGCGGCCTGCGCGAGGGCATCCTGGCGTCTT